>JBAUGH010000054.1:0-8954 GCA_049679565.1 Acidobacteriaceae bacterium | reverse complement strand
CCGACCACGGCCGCTGCCTGCTCCACCTCTGGTCCTCCGAGCGCAACATCGTCCGCGCCGTCTCCGCCCTCCAGCCGCGCCGCGACACCCTGCGCCTCGAAACCCGCCGCTTCGGCCAGACCAAACCCCAAATCCTCACCCTCGTTCCCAGCGCCGACGTCCGCACCCCCACCGCCCGCGACACCGCCCGCCGCCGCTATCTCCGCACCCTCCAGCAGTCGCTCGCCACGCACTTCCCCGACTGGACCCCCGCCTCCTTCCGCTCCGCCATGGACCTCGAGCACAGCTTCGGTCCCGCCTACGCCCGCGGCCTTCTCACGAAAGGTCAGGCTTCCTGGGCCGTCCTCGGCATCGGACCCGAAGAATCCCCCGCCACCATCGAGGGCGCGCTCACCCTCGGCATTCTCTGGCTCGCCCACTGCCGCGAGCACGGCAACGGCCGCCGCGTCGTTCACGGGCTCAAACTCATCGTCCCCACCGGCTGCGCCACTGTCACCCGCGCCCGCATGGCCTGGCTCGACCCCTCCCTCGCCCAGTGGGAACTCTGCGAGCTCCACCCCTCCACTGCCGAGCTGACACCCTGTTCAACCGCCGCCGACGGCAACCTCGATATCCAGCTCCCTCACGCCTTCGATCCTCACGCCGCGCTCGAACGTTCCGCCATCGCCGTCGCGCACCTCCGCTCTCTGCTCCAGCCCAGTCTCCTCGCCGCCACAGAGATCCGCCCGCGCAGCGCTACCGAAATTGCCTTCTCCCTCCACGGTCTCGAGTACGCCCGCATCCGCCATACCCTCATCCCCGGCTCCTTCCGGCATCAGGACCAGATCCTCTTCGGCGCCGGACCCAGCGAAACCCTCCTTGACGACACCACCCAGGACCTCTTCCTCGACCTCATGGATCGCCTCTTCCGCGGCCGCCATGCCGAGGCCTCCGCCAACGATCCCCTTTTCCGCCTCCAGCCCGAGCGCTGGCTTGAATCCGTCCTCCGCCGCGACCTCTCCGTCCTCGGTTCAGAATTCGCCTCCCCTCCGGTCTACTCCCAGATGTTGTCCTGTCATCCTGAGCGAAGCCAGGCATCGCCTGGCGCAGTCGAAGAACCTGCTTTTTCATTTCGCCGCGGACTCCTCGACCTCCTCACCGTCACCCGCCGGGGCCGCCTCGCCATCCTCGAAATCAAGGCCGACGATGACCTCCACCTCCCGCTCCAGGCCCTCGATTACTGGTCCCGCATCCGCAGCCTGCATCAAGCCGGCACCATCGCCCACCGCGGCTACTTTCCCGATTCGCAACAGTCCGGCCTCTCTCCCGACGACCCGCTCCTCTGCCTCGTCGCTCCCGCCCTCCACATCCATCCATCCAACGAGACGGTCCTCCGCCACCTCGCGCCCGCCGTCCCCTGGGAATTGATCGCTCTCGACGAACACTGGCATCGGGATTGCCGCGTCGTCCTCCGCAAACGCGCCGCAGCAGTCCCTCGCTAACCTCCCATCTCTTCTCGTCGCCACATACCCATAGCAAAGGGGAGCCATAAGGCTCCCCTCAACCTGCACGCTGCACCCTGCACCCTGTACCCTGCCCTTACCGCAACCCCCCGCTCGCCAGCAGCGTCTCGCCCGTCAGCCAGCCTGACTCATCCGAAGCCAGGAAAACCGCAATCGGCCCAAAGTCCTCGGGCTGCCCGATCCGCCCCAGCGGCGTCTGTGCGATCGCCCCGTTGATGAAGTCGGACCCGATCACGCCCGCCGCATGCGTGCCTTCCGTCTCCACCGGTCCGGGGTTGATCGAGTTCACCCGAATCTTCTTCGCGCCCAGTTCGTTGGCCAGCACCCGCGTCACCGTATCCAGCGCCCCTTTCGTCGCCGAGTACACCACGCTGGTCGCCGGCCCCGACGTGCTCGCCACCGACCCCACGTTGATCACCGAACCGCCTTCGCCCAGATACTTCGCGGCTTCGCGCGTCGCCAGAATCGGCCCCAGCACGTTGGTGTCGAAGATCCGGTGGAAATGCTTTTCCGTCACATCGCCCAGCGGCGCAAATTCGTAGACGCCTGCGTTGTTCACCAGCACATCCACCCGCCCGAACGCCTGCTTCGTCTCAGCAAACAGCCGTTCCACGTCCGCAGCCTTCGCCACATCGCCCTGCACCGCGATGGCCTTGCCGCCCTTCGCCTTGATCTCCGCAACCGTCTTGTCCGCGCCGTCTTTGCTGCTTGCGTAATTCACCACCACCGCCGCGCCCTCCGCCGCCAGGCCCTTCGCAATCCCTGCGCCGATACCCTTCGACGCTCCCGTCACCACCGCTACCTTGTTCGTCAGCCGTGCCATCGCTTCATCCTCCTGAATTCTCACTTAGACGATTGTCGAAGTGTCAAACAGAAAGATGACCCGCTCCCCCCAAAGGGTTCAGACCCCTTGTGAATTTCCCTTCTTAAATTTTTCCCAGATGATCCAGATACCCCTGCCACACGCCCCGATCCAGCTCCAGTCGAGCGAACTTCCCCTCCCGCACAATGCGGATCAGCCCCGCCGTCTCCAGCTCCTTCATATGGTGCGACAGCGTCGCCGCCGTCACCGGCTGCCGCTGCCGAATCGCTGTGCACGCAGCGCATCCTCCGCATTGCCCAAGCTGCTCCAGAATCTGCAGTCTGCGCGGATCCGCCAGTGCCCGCGCAATCCGCGCCACCTGCCGCTCCGTCAGCCGAGTTGCCTTTGCTTTCGCCATTCCCCGCAGCCCTTCCCAGCCTCAAATTTAATCCCCAGGCGTCCTCCCGCCGTCCTACAATCCTCGCCATGCCCCACACCGACCGCCATCCCGCCGGACATTTCGTCTGGCTGGAGCTGGCCACCACCAGCCAGTCTGCCGCAAAGAATTTCTACTCCGCCCTCTTCGGATGGGAAGCCCAGGATGCGCCCATGGGCCCCGACGCCGTCTACACCATGTTCCGCCTCAACAGTCGCGACGTCAGCGGCGCTTTCCAGATCTCCGCCGAGGAACACCGCATCCCGCCCCACTGGCAGCTCTACGTAGCCGTCGACAACGCCGACACCGCGGCAAGCCGTGCCGCCGAGCTCGGCGCGAAGATCATCCAGCCCCCCATGGATATCCCCAACGTCGGTCGCATGGCCGTTCTCCAGGACCCCACCGGCGCCATGCTCTCCGTCTTCCAGCCCGGCGTGCACAAAGGCATGGGCATCACCGGCGAACCCGGCGCCTTCTGCTGGGCCGATCTCCAGACCCGCGACCGCACCGCTGCCACCCACTTTTACGGCTCCCTCTTCGGCTGGGAATTCACCCTCGGCAAGGACAAGGATCCCAGCGGCTACCTCCATATCCGCAGCGGCGAACAGCACATCGGCGGCATCCCCGGCCCCGGCACCCTGCCCCCGCATGTCCCGCCCCACTGGCTCGCCTACATCCAGGTGGCCGACTGCGCCGCCGTCACCGCCCGCGCCCAATCACTCGGCGCCAGTATCCTCCTTCCGCCCATGACCATCGAGAACCAGCTTCGTTTCTCCGTCCTCGCCGATCCCCAGGGAGCCGCTTTCGCCCTCTTCCAGCCCGCCCACTGAACCAAGCCGGCTGTCCCATTTCAACGGACGCCAGTCCCCTGCTCTGCGCAAAGCGCCTTAGCCCGGACGGCCAGTCCCCTGCCTGGACGGCCAGCCCCCCGCTCTGCGCGAAGCGCGCCCGCCCGTGCGGCCAGCACCCGACCGTGCGGCCAGCGCCAATCTCCATCGAAAGATGGATGCCAGTCCCCTCCTCCGCCAGCTACCATGCTCCTGCCGAATCCGGGGCGGGAAATTTGCGCGCAGCGCGTCCGCCCGTGCGGCCAGCACCAATCCCCGGCTCCGCACGCGGAGCCTGAAGACCGGTTCATGAGACGATTCCTCATCGCTGCGGCTCTCGGCCTGGCCGCCTCCGCCGTCATTCTCGTCGCCTTCCCCGCCGCGACCCTCTACTACGAAGCCCTCGTCGTCCTCCACATCTTCGCCGGAGCCCTCTTTCTCCTCCTCGCACTTCCCTGGATCACCCGCCTCCTCCGCGGCCGCAGCCTGCTGGAGAAAACCGGTTGGCTCACCCTCGTCGCCGGCGGTGCCTTCGGCGCCGTCATCCTCTTCACCGGCGCCCGCCGCGATCGCTGGCCGATCCTTTACACCCACGAAATCGTCTCCGCCCTCGCCTGCGGCCTGCTCCTCGCAGCCTGGCTCACCCATCGCAGCCGCTCCCAATCCTCTGCCGCCCTCCGCGCTTCCTTCCGCATCGCCGCCTGCCTTGCCCTCGTCGCCCTCATCGGCTGGGGCGCATGGTGGACCCGCACCGTTCCCTGGCAGCGCGCTTACGTTATCCGCAATCCCTCCATCGCCCCCGCTTCCATGGATCAGGAAGGCGACGGCCCCAACGGCCCCTTCTTTCCCAGCTCAGCCCAAACCAACACCGGCAAGGTGGTTCCCGAGGACTACTTCATGGACTCGGCCACCTGCAAACAATGTCACGCCGATATCTATAAGGAATGGGAAAGCTCCGCCCACCACTTCTCCTCCTTCAATAACCAGTGGTACCGCCAGGCCGTCGTTTACATGCAGCAGGTCGATGGCGTGCAGTCCTCGAAGTGGTGCGCCGGCTGCCACGATGCCGCTCTTTTCTTCCCCGGCAACTTCAACACCCCAATCGCTCCCCGCGTCCACACGCCGCAGGCCAACGTCGGCATCAGCTGCGTCGTCTGCCACTCCGTCCGCCGCGTCAAAAGCACCATGGGCAACGGCGACTTCATCCTCGAGTACCCCGCTCTGCAAAAACTCGTCGCCAGCAGGAACCCTTATCTCCGCGACGTCATCGACTACCTCATCGAGGAGAACCCCGAGCCCCACCGCCGCACTTTCCTCCGCCCCTTCATGCAGGACTCCCAGTCGGCCGAATACTGTTCCGTCTGCCACAAAGTCCACCTCGACATGCCGGTGAACAATTACCGCTGGATTCGCGGCTTCGACGACTACGACAACTGGCAGGCCAGCGGCGTCTCCGGTCTCGGCGCGCGCTCCTTCTACTACCCCCCCAAACCCGAAAACTGCATCGACTGCCACATGACGGAAGTCCGCTCCAACGACGCCGGCAACGTCGACGGCATGATTCACTCCCACCGCTTCATCGCCGCCAATACCGCTCTTCCCTACGTCAACGGCGACAAGACCCAGCTCGACGACACAGAAAAATTCCTCGAAGACCACAAGGTTCGCGTCGACATCTTCGCCATCTCGCGGGAAACCCAGCCGCCGCCCACGAACACCGCCGCGCCCATGTCCTCGCAGCCGCAGCTCGAAACCACTTTCGCCGTCGGTGAGGAATCCGCCAACGAAGTCACCGCCACCTCGCTCGGCGAAACCAATCTCGCCCCCATCACCGCGCCCCTCGAGCGCGTCCGGGGCCAGGTCGTCCCCGGCGAAACCGCTCGCGTCGACGTCGTCGTCCGCACCCTCGGCGTCGGCCACTTTTTCCCCGGCGGAACGGTGGACGCCTTCGACTGCTGGCTCGAACTGAAAGCCACCGACGACAACGGCCGCGTCCTCTTCTGGAGCGGCATGGTCGAGGACCACGGCAAAGGTCCGGTCGACCCGGGCGCCCACTTCTATCGCTCTCTCTCCATCGACGCCCACGGCAATCCCATCGATAAGCGCAACGCCTGGGCTGCCCGCGCTACCGTCTACGCTCACCTCATCCCCCCCGGCGCCGCCGATACCGTCCACTTCCGCCTGCAGATCCCGAAGGACGCCCGCGGCCACATCCACCTCGTCGCCAAACTGAACTACCGCAAGTTCGCCTGGTTCAATACCCGGTTCGCCTTCGCCGGCGTCTCCCTCCCCATCGGCCCCCACGACGTCACCCCGAACTATGACGACCGCAAAATGGTCTTCACCGGCAATACCAGCGAAGTCGCCGGCAACGTCAAGGCCATCCCCAACCTGCCCATCGTCGTCATGGCCACTTCCCAAGTGGATCTCGATGTCCTTCCCGCCGGCGCCCCCAATCCTGAGCCCCGGGTCGCTCTCAACCAGGACGACTGGCAGCGCTGGAACGATTACGGCATCGGCCTCTTCCTCCAGGGCGATCTCAAAGCTGCCGAAGCCGCCTTCGCCCGCGTCACCCAAATCGATCCCACGAATCCCGACGGCTGGACCAACATCGGCCGCGTCCGCGTCCAGGAAGGCAACATGGCCGGCGCCCGCCAGGTCCTCGACAAAGCGCTCGCCCTCGCGCCCCAGCTTGCCCGCGCCAACTACTTCTACGCCCGCGTCCTCCGCCAAACCGGCGACTACGACGGCGCCATCGCCCACCTGCGCCTCGTCCTTACCCAGTACCCCGAGGACCGCGTCGTCCACGACGACCTCGGCCGCGTCCTCTTCCTCCAGCACAAATACGCCCAGGCCCGCGACGAATTCCTGAAGACCATGTCCATCGATCCTGAAGACCTCGAAGCCAATTACAACCTCATGCTCTGCTTTACCGGCCTTGGCGATCACAGGGACTCTGCCGCCTACGAGGAACGCTACCTCCGCTTCAAAGCCGACGAGGCCGCCCAGACCCTCACCGGCCCCTACCGCGAAGCCCATCCCGACGACAACAACG
The DNA here is from genome assembly GCA_049679565.1 of Acidobacteriaceae bacterium. Lineage (GTDB taxonomy): Bacteria > Acidobacteriota > Terriglobia > Terriglobales > Acidobacteriaceae > Palsa-343. The sequence goes on along the minus strand of JBAUGH010000054.1, from coordinate 2,332 downwards.
AGCGCCAGCCCATCCACGAGCACGTTTCCGTCCCGCTCGACATCGCCAACGCCAACAATCTGCCGCCGAACAAGACCGTCCTGGCTGCATCGAGGCGCGCGGTCGCGCCGCCCCTGCCCGCCCTCCGCAGAGGTGGCAATTGAAATCCTTATTTCCGGGGTCCAGGTCGATAGATCTGCCCAGCCCGGTGATTCGTGTCAGGGCACGACTTCAGTCGTGCCGAAATATTCGAAGAGAAAAGTGGGCTTTAGCCCCTGCGGGCATCACTGTCCTCGCCGCTCTGCTCTTCGCCCCGCCCCTGACCGCCAATCCGCCCGCACCCGCGCCTCTCCCCACCGGCTCACACATCCGTTTCACCGACATCACCCGCGCCGCCGGCATCCATTTCGTCCACAACAACGGCGCCTTCGGCAAAAAATGGCTGCCGGAAACCATGGGCCCCGGCGTCGCCTTCATCGACTACGACAACGACGGCTGGCAGGACATCTTCATCGTCAACGGAACCCGCTGGCCCGGCCATCCCGGCCGCGTCTCCACCCCCGTCCTCTACCACAACAACCACAACGGCACTTTTACCGACGTCACCAGAAAAGCCGGCCTCGACATTCCCATGTACGGCATGGGCGTTGCCGTCGGCGACTACGACAACGACGGCTACGACGACTTATTTGTAACCGCGTATGGACAAAATCATCTCTTTCGTAACAACGGCAATGGCACATTCACCGATGTGACCAAAAAGGCCGGCCTCTGGGGACCCAATGAGCTGAGCACCAGCGCCGCCTGGGTCGACACCACCAAAGACGGCCGCCTCGACCTGCTCGTCGCCAACTACGTCCAGTGGTCCCCGCAATCCGACCTCTACTGCACCATGGACGGCAGCGACAAATCCTACTGCACCCCTGAATCCTACAAAGGCACCTCCGTCCGCCTCTGGCACAACAACGGCAACGGCACCTTCACCGACGTGACCAAACAGTCCGGCCTCTACGATCCCACCTCCAAGAGCCTCGGCATCGCCATTCTCGATGCCAATCAGGACGGCTGGCCCGACATCGCCATCAGCAACGATACCCAGCCCAACAAGCTCTACATCAACAACCGCAACGGCACCTTCACCGAGCAGGGCATCCCCGCCGGCATCGCCTACAGCGAAGACGGCGTCGCCCGCGCCGGCATGGGCATCGATGCCGGGGATTACGACCACTCCGGCTACCCCAGTCTCGTCGTCAGCAATTTTTCCAACCAGATGATCGGCCTCTACCACAACGAGCGCAACGGCCTGTTCGTCGATGAAGCGCCCACCTCCGCCATCGGCCGCAGCAGCCTCCTCACCCTCGGCTTCGGCTGCTTCTTCTTCGACTACGACCTCGACGGCTGGCCCGACCTCTTCGTCGCCGACGGCCATCTCGACCCCGACATCGAGAAGATCCAGCAGCGCGTCCGCTACGCCGAGCCCGCGCACCTCTACCGCAACCTCGACGGCCACGGCTTTGAAGACGTCGCCGCCCAAATGGGCGAGTCCTTCGACCAGCCCCGCGTCGCCCGCGGTGCTGCCTATGGCGACATCAACAACGACGGCGCCCCCGACATCATCCTCACCACCAACGGCGGGCCCGCCGCTCTCTTCCTCAATCAGGGCGCGACCAACCACGCCCTCCGCATCAAACTCATCGGCACCAAATCGAATCGCGACGGCATCGGCTCCGTCGTCTGGGTCAAAACCCCCACCTTCGGTCAGAAAAAAATGCTCCGCAGCGGCTCGAGCTACCTGTCCTCCAGCGAGCTCGTCCTCACCTTCGGCCTCGGCGAATCCCCCAAAGCCGATACCGTCGAAGTCCACTGGCCCAGCGGCGCCGTCGATCGCCTCACTAACGTCACCGCCGATCAGATCGTCACCGTCCGCGAAGGCTCCGGCATCGTCCACGCCCAGCCGCTTGAAAAACGCCATTAACAAAGCTCGCGCCGCGAGCCTGCAAGGTCGTTAGCCCGGAACCCGCGTCGAATCTGCAGCGGCTGAATCCAATGGCTTGTGCCCCGAACCGGGGGCCGGCACCGAGCAGCCCATGCAGAACCCTTCCTTCGAAGTCATCGATCTCGCCCGCGAATCGCGCACCGTCGAGAGCTACAACAATCATTCCCTGGCTAAGATCAACGATCACGAAGTCCGTATCAGCACGATGACGGAGGCGTATCCATGGCACTGTCATCCCGATTCCGACGAGACTTTCCTCGCTCTCGAAGGAGGCCTGTTCATCGATTTCGACGATCGAACCGTCGAACTCCTCCCCGGGCAGATGATCACCGTCAGTCGCGGCGTTCGTCACCGGAC
>JBAUGH010000053.1:0-2877 GCA_049679565.1 Acidobacteriaceae bacterium | reverse complement strand
GCCTGGCAGGCCATCGGCCACGGCGCCGAAGCCGTCGAGTACTGGCAGTGGCGCAGCGCCCCCAACGGCCAGGAGGAATACCACGGCACCCTGGTCGGCGCCGACGGCACCCCCGTCCCCGTCTACGACGAGGTCCAGCAGGTCGGAGCCGAGTTCGCCAAAGCCGGACCGGAAATCGCCGGCACCTCACCCCACTCCCAGGTCGCGCTCGTCAATGACTACGACAGCCGCTGGGCCATCGAGTTCCAGCGCCACAGCGCCGCCTTCGATCCCGTCCAGGAAATGCTCGCCTTCTATCGCCCCCTCCGCGAGCAGTCCCAGGCCGTCGACATCGTTTCCATCAACACCGACCTCAGCCCCTACAAACTGGTCGAGCTGCCCGCCCTCAACGTTATCTCCCAGTCCACTGCCGATCGCCTCATGGCGTACGTTCGCAACGGCGGCCATCTGATCCTCGGTCCCCGCACCGGCATGAAGGATGAGGACAACGCTCTCCAGCCCGAGCGCCAGCCCGGTCCGCTCGTCAACTTCCTCGGCGGCCGCGTCGATCAGTTCTACGCCCTCGACAGCACCATCCCCGTCAGCGGCGACTTCGGCTCCGGAACCGCCAACATCTGGGCCGAACAACTCCGCGTCCAGTCCCCCGACACAAAGACCCTCATGACCTATGGCAAAAGTAACGGCTGGCTCGACGGCCAGCCCGCCGTCATCTCCCGCCAGGTCGGCCGCGGAACCATCACCTATGTCGGAGCCTGGCTCGATCCCTCTCTGATGGACGCCCTCACGAAGCAATCTCTCCAGCAGTCCGGCGTCCAGGCCACCCTGCCCTTCGCACCGGCCGGCGTCGAAGTCTGCCGCCGCACCGGCCAGGACAAATCGGGTCACGGCAAATCGATCCTCATCCTCATCAACCACAACACCGGAGACGAGCACGTCTCGCTGCCCGCGCCCATGCGCGACCTCATCGGCAACCAGGGAACCGAGAGCAGCGTCGATCTGCCCGCCTACGGCGTCGCCGTCCTCGAGGAACAAAAGTAGCGGCTCCCTGTCTGCCTTTACGCTGGTTGTCCCGCTGGCCTTCCGCTGGCTTTACGCTGGCTCGGAGATCCCTGTGATCTCCGGTGCTCTTTCTGAACCCTGATCCCTGTTTCCTGTCCCCTGGCTCTTCGTCCACACCCGCGAGATCGCCCGCAGCACCGCCTTTGCCGAAGCCCTCCCGTCCTCGCTCGCAAACAGAATCTCCCCTTCCCGTTTCGCCTGCGGACGGTAATACCACCGCGCCAACAGACAGAGAAAATCCGCAGTCTCCGCGCTGCGTTGCCTGGCCCCGCGGTGTGGCTCCGTTTCCGGCTCCAGTTCCCGCAGCGCTGTCTCCAGCCGCTGCTCCAGTTCGTCGCGCGACGCGGCCGTCACCGCCGTTCCTTCCAGCGGAATCGCCTCCAGCGCTCCCACCGGGTGGGCGAACAACGACGTCGAACCCGCCGCCTCGTTCGGATGCCGCATCCCCGCGACCGAGAACAGCGCCGGCCCCCGTAATGTCCCGCTCTTCAGAAGGAACAACGCCACCTGCTCTCCGTCCGCCGCCGGCTGCACAACCACCCCGTCCAGATGCGCCACAGCCCGCACCACCTCGGGAGCCTCTGCCGCCACCGCTTCCGCCTTCGCCAGCTTCGCGTGCATCTCCGCCGCCTTCTCGAACTCCAGCAGCTCCGAAGCCGCAGCGCGCTCCCGCTCCAGCGCCTCCACCAGGCTTGCCCCACGCGTCCGCAGAAATGCCCGCACCGCCGCCGCTTCCTCCCCGTACCGCTCATCCGTGCATCCTTTGAAGCACGGCGCCAGGCACTTCTTCATCTCCGAATACACACAGCCCGGGAACTCCGGATCGGGCGCCAGATCGTCCACACACCGCCGCAGCCTGAACAGGTCCAGCATGTCTTCGCAGAACCGTTCTGCCGCCACCCGCGAGGGAAAGGGCCCGTACAAATCTTCCATCCCGGATTTTGTGACTTTGTTCGTTACATAAACCCGGGGATAGGCATTCTCCACCGTCATGCGTAACAGTGACGGTGGCCTGAGGTGCAGCCGCTTCCGCGCCCGCTCCGCAAAAGCCAGCCAGGATGCCTGATAGAGCCGCAGCAGCGCCTCGAAATCCGATCCCGTCCGCGCGTATTCGATCCGCGCCACCCGCCCCGCCAGCTGCAGCCGCTTCGTCTGATCGGGCCGCGGATCCAGCAGACGCCGAATCCTCCGCCGCAGATTCGGCGTGCGGCTCAGATACGGTTCCGCCCGCTCCTCCGCCCCGAACAGCGCGAACACGCCCGCCGCCGCGGGAATCTCTTCCCACCGCGCCTGCGCCGCGTCAAACGCAATCTGATTCGGAAACATGGGCACGACCTGTGAAGATGCCTCCGCAACAGACTAAAGGCAGCGGGCATTCGCAGTCCCGGGCCCTTGCTCGCTGTCCACTGTGCACTGTTCACTGTTCACTGTGCACTGTGTACTGTGAACAGCTCTCAGGCCCCCGCGATCGTCATCCCGTCCACCCGCAGCGTCGGCGACGCCGTCGCTCCCCGGAACTCGAGATCGCTGCCCACCGCCGTAATGTTCCTGAGCATATCCTTCAGATTGCCGGCAATCGTGATCTCGTGCACCGGATACGCCAGCTCTCCATTCTCGATCCACAGTCCCGCCGCGCCCCGCGAATAATCCCCGGTCACCAGATTCACGCCCTGGCCCATCAGCCGCGTCACGTAGAGCCCCTGCGGCACGCCGCGCAGAATTGCTTCTGCCGTTTCTTTCCCCGCTTCGAGAAACAAATTTCCCGCACCCAGATAGGGATTCCCCGCCAGCCCGCGTCCCGCGTTCCCCGTGCTCTTC
>JBAUGH010000052.1:0-13307 GCA_049679565.1 Acidobacteriaceae bacterium | reverse complement strand
CGAGGTCCCTCGCTTGGCTCGGGATTTCGCCTGCGGGCTCGGACGCCCGCAAATCGGCTCAAGTTCGATCCCGTCCCTGGCCACTACTCAATCAATCATCCAGCGGAAGCCCGAAACGGGGCATTTCAGTCGCGCGAGCAATCCGCGAACTTCGTCACCCGGCAATCGCTTTCTCGCCTGCACCGAGCTCCATCAGCTTCCAGAATTCCCGCGCTGGGCCGCCGGTCCGGGCAATGTGCTGCCCCGAATTTTGCGGTAACCCTCGCCCATGGTGTATTTCTGCGAGAAGAAGCGATCGGCGGGCGTTCAGAAGTTGAAGGGGACACGGTTTGGGAGAGCCTCAGTAGCGGGGTACGAAAGAATTGCGTGTTAACAGTAACTAATGGTAATAATACGGAATTGCGTCACCCGCCCATCGGCGACCGCATATGATGCTTGCTGGATTCACGCGGACGCGGAGAGGATCCTGAGCATGTTCGATGTGACGATTGCCGGAGAAGTGAACCTCGATCTCATCCTGTACGGCCTGAACGAGGAAATTCCGGTGGACCGGGAGCTTCTGGCGAGCGGCTTCGCGATGACCCTGGGAAGCTCGTCGGCAATTCTCGCGCACAACCTTTCAGTGCTGGGAACGCGGGTGGGTTTTGCGACGAGGGTGGGCGATGATGCGCTGGGCCGCATCGCCATGGAGCGGCTGGCGGAGGGGGGAGTAGACCTTTCCCGCTCGACCCAGGCAAGCCCGGGAACTAAAACCGGGGTTACCATTCTGCTGGACCACGGACGCAGACGAAGAATTCTCACGTATCCGGGCGCGATGTTCGAGATGACCTGCGCGGATCTGGATGTGGAGTATCTGGCGTCGGCGGGCCACTTCCATTTGTCGTCGCTGTTTCTGCAAAAAGGGCTGCATGCGGACCTGCCGCAACTGCTGCGTACGCTGAAACGCCGCGGGCTGACAATTTCGCTGGATACGAATGATGACCCGGAGGACCGGTGGAACGGTGTGCTGGAGGAGATTCTTCCCCTGGTCGATCTGCTGTTGCCGAATGAGGATGAGGTGCGGCGGATCGCGCGGCGGCAGACCCTGGAAGAGGCTCTGGATGCGTTGGCCGAAAGGATTCCGCTGATTGCGGTGAAGTGCGGCGGACGGGGAGCGGTCGTGCAGCGCGGACGCGAACGGTTGTCGGTGGCGGCGGCCGAGGTGCAGCCGGTGGATACGATTGGCGCGGGCGACAGCTTTAACGCGGGATTTCTGGCGGCCTGGCTGAACGGAGCGGCGCCTGAGAAGTGCGCGGCGGCGGGGAATATCGCGGGCGCGCTCTCCATCCAGAGGCCTGGCGGAACGGAGGCTTTTCGGGACAGGGATCTGCGAGAGGGGTTTCTTCGCCAGCGCGGGTTTTACGAACTGATGGGGCGGCAGGCGCCGCAGTCCGGCGACGCCGTTGCCGCCACTGGGCGCGACCAGCACTGATTTGACCGAGGTCAGGGTCCGCGGAAAAGGATTCCCGGGCCGCATGGAATCCGGTGGTCTGGGCTATTTGTGCTGCGCAATCCCTCGAATGTGGGTTCCCATCGAACGATTTCGATATATGTTGAATAATTACGGTTGATTACGATATGCTACGCGAGGACGCAGCACGGCGACGAGCCGTTCCGCGACCAGGGTATTCCAATAAGGAGCCTTTCCAGTGGATCCATTATCAGCATTGCTCAGTCTTCCGGCGTCGGAGAAGCTTGAGCGGGGCATTTTGTATACTCCCCAGGAGATTGCACAGCAGCCCGATACGTGGGAGAGGACCTTTGCGGGAACAAAGCGGCGCCAGGCGGAATTGCAGGAGTTCCTTACCCGGGCCGGCGTGCGGAGCGAGGTGGGCGCAAGGCCCACAGTGTTCCTGATTGGGGCGGGGACGTCGGATTATATCGGGCACTCGCTGCATCCGCTGCTGCGGAGGATGTGGCAGTGCGAAGTGATTCCGGTATCGAGCACCAATCTGCTGGTCGATTTTGCCGACCATGTGCTGACCGATCGGAATTACCTGTGGATCTCATTTTCGCGCTCCGGCGACAGCCCGGAAGGGGTTGCGGTGCTGGAGCGAGCTCTGGCGGAATGCCCGAAAGTGCGGCACGTGCTGGTGACATGCAACCGGGCGGGGCAGATGGCCCGAGCCATCGAAGGCCGCAACGATGCGCTGGCCGTAGTGCTGGACGATGCGATCAACGATCGCGGCCTGGCGATGACCAGCTCCTTCACCAACATGGTATTGTCCGGGCAAATTCTGGCGCACGCCTGGACACTGAACGAATACGAACCGATTCTGCAGGCATTGTGCGACGCAGGGCGGAGTTTTTCACCCCGGGCGGCTGTTCTGGCCTCGGAATTTGCGGCAGCGGGTTTCTCCCGCGCCTGCTTTGTGGGATCGGGGGGCCTGACGGGCGCCGCAATGGAATGCGCGCTGAAGCTGCTGGAGCTGACCGCGGGCAAGGTGCAGACCATGTCGCAGGCGACCCTGGCCCTGCGCCATGGTCCGATGGCATCGCTCGATCGCAACACACTGTTCGTGAGCCTGGTTTCCGGGCAGACGCAGCGGCGGCGCTACGAGATGGATCTGCTGGACGAAATTGGCAGGAAGGGAATCGTGCGCAGCCGCATTGCCATAACGACGGACAATCCGGAGGCTTTGCGGGGAAGCGCCGAACACGTGCTGGCGCCGGAGACTCCGGGCACGATTCCGGACGCTTACCGGCCGATGCTGGACGTGATGTTCGGACAGTTGCTGGGGCTGTTTGCTTCGCTGCACTTCGGGCTGAAGCCGGATTCTCCCAGCCCGGATGGAGTGATCAGCCGGGTGGTACAGAACGTAGGGATTTACTGAGTCGCCTGCCTCTCGCGGGCGCGTACGAAAAGCCGGCGGCGATTCTCCTGATCGAAAGGCGGCGGCGCGGGCAGGGCGCAAAGCCTAGACGAGGACGACATTAATATTTTGCAGCCGAAGCGCCTCGGCGATCTCCGCGGGAAGATTGCGATCGGTGATGATGCAGTGAATCGCCGAAGCAGGAACGATGCGGGAGAGGCTGCGCCGATTGAATTTACTGGAGTCGCAGACTGCCACCACCTGACGTGCGGCGCGGACCATGGCGCGATTGACGCGGGACTCAAGGAAATTCGGGGTAGTGAGCCCGGCGTCCAGGTCGAAGCCGTCGACGCCGAGGAAGAGAATGTCGGCGTGCATCTGCTCGAGGACATCTTCGGCGAGCGGGCCGACCAGAGAGAATGAGTTCTTGCGCAGGCTTCCGCCGATGAGGATGACTTCGAAGTCGGTGCCGGCGAGTTCGGTGGCAATGTTGACGCCGTTGGTAATGACGGTGAGCCGGGAAAACTGCTTCAGCTGCTGAGCAACGGCAGTGGTGGTGGTCCCGGAGTCAAGCAGGACGCATTGCCCCTCCTCCACCATTTTGACGGCGGCATGCGCGATGCGCTGCTTCTCCTCGGAGTGCTGCATCTGCTTTTCGTTCAGCGTGGGATCGAAAAGCGCCCCGGACTGCAGGCGCAGAGCGCCTCCATGCGAGCGATGGATGAGACCGCGCGACTGCAGGTAATCGAGATCTTTGCGGATGGTGATCTGCGAGATCTGGAGGGACCGCGAGAGCTCGCCTACCAGGACCCTGCCCTGCTTCTGGACCAGCTCCAGAATGTGTTGCCGGCGCTCGTCGATGAGCATCTGGGAAGGGGCGACGACAACTTTAGAGGCTTCCGCTTTCTCGTTTCGCCGCATTGGAACTGTCCCTGGGTCCGCACCGCACAGCGAATCCGGACCGTTTGATTCCAAAGGATCATAAATGAAAGGCGGTGAAAGCGCTATGGATGTCGCCAGTTGAAGTTTCAGAGCAGTATCGAGCGTATGCCGGTGAGCTCGCAGAAATCGGCGAGCGCCGGGTAGAGGTCCTCGCCATATCCGAGACAGGCGTATTCGTTGGTCCAGTTTTCGAGCAGGGCGTTGATGTCGCAGTGGGCGGTGACAAAACCATGCGGCCAGAAGGGAATGCCGCACTCGTTCAGCCGCTCCTGCACCTGATCGCGGGGCGGCTCAAAGACCGAGGCCCGGGTGAGGATCATGCGAAACTCGCCGTTGATGCGACCCAGGCGAGCGAGGACCCCTTCGCCAACCTTGCAGATGAGGCGCACGGATAGGCCGCCGGCGCCCCCTTCGGTAGGAATACCGTGTTCGGCAAAACCCGCCGGGCCGAGCTGGCCTGCGAGCGAGGGTGGACAGGCGCCGTCGCCAATGATTTTGATCTCGCGGGTGGTGCGATCGATGTGCTGCAGGTCGCCATAGTAGACGCGCTCGCGGCTGAGACGGGTGAGCAACAGGACGGTAAGCGCCGTATTGACGTCGCCCAGGGTGGAGGTGCCGTACCCGTCTTCCAGCATCATGCTTTGGGCGAAACAGGTAGCGGCGTAGTCGTCGGCCAGACCGGGGAAGGACTGAATGGTGTAGAAGTCGAAGCCCTCGCGGCGAACGGTTTCGCGCAGCGCCAGGTAAAGGCGGATGGAGCGGTCGTTGACGATGTTCGGATCGGGCGCGGCGCCGAAGAGTTCGCGGAGGCGGGGACGCAGCCCATCCAGTTCGGACGGGGGGATTTTCTGGGCGGTGCGGATCAGGTCGGTGGTGTCGCGCGAATCGATGTCGACGCCGAAGGTGCGCATCCACTGGGAGGGATCGGCAGCGCCGCAGGTCTGCCCCATGCCGCGTCCGCCGAAAGTTCCCAGGGTAGTGAGGTTGAGAGCGCGTTTGAGGTAAGCGCCGCGAGCATAGCTCACGATGCGCGGCAGGGTGTCCGGGTCAGCGATGGCGCCATAGACAAAGCGATGAGCGATGCCGATTTCCAGCAGTCCGCCGTGAAGAACGAGACCGCCGACCGGCCGCCATCCCTGAGAGCCGGGATGGGTCCAGATGAGGATGGCTTTGCCGCTGGCAGCGAAATCACGCACGGCTCCGACCATATGAGCCGCCCAGACCCAGGTTCCGGAGAACAGGATTACGGCATCGAGGCCCTCGTCGTGTTTCATCGCTCGCAGGGCATCGACGGCTTCCTGTCTGGAGGCGACGACCACTTCGTGCTCCACCAGTTTGATCCCGGCCTGGCGGAGCGCCTGCTTTGCCTCGGCAATCAGAGCGCTGTCGATGAAGGGCCGCCCCATCGGGTCCTCGAGGCCATCCTTATGGACCCCGTAAACGATGAAACCCACAACCGGCTCAATCACGATGGCTCTCCTTCAGTTGAATGGATCTGTTGGGGTACGATCTGAGACCGGAAACGGCGCCATGCGGCGAGCTGCGGCGCGTACTGCCGGGCGAGGGCCGCATCCGGGACGATGCGCTGTTGTTCGCGGACCATGTGCTGCGCCGCGGAGCTGAGATCGGCGTCGATGCCCAGCGCCACGCTGGACAGCATCGCCCCGCCCAGGCACACCGACTCCTGGCATTCCATGATGTGCAGGGATTTCCCGGTGAGCGCCGCGCGCAGGCGCATGCCGAGCGCGGAGTGGGTGCCACCGCCTGCGACATACACATCGTTGAAGCTGCACCCCGCGGATTCGAGATAACCGGTGATGCTCGTCAGTTCCGCAGCGATGCCTTCGAGAACCCCCTTGTAGAGGGAGGCGCGGCTGGTATCGGGTCCAATGCCCGCCACCGCTGCCCGGGCGTGTGCGTTGAACTCGGGATTACAGGTTCCGATGAGATGGGGTGTGACCAGCAGACCGGTAGGATCTGCGGGAGCCGCTGCTTCCAGGCTTTGCCAGCGGGTCTCTTCGCAGGCCCCGGCTTCGCCGCCAAAGAGAACCCCATTGAGCCAGTCGAGCATGATGCCGGAAGGGAAGTAGGCGATGTTGGCCCAGAGACCCGGCACCGCATGCGGGTACGAGTTGAGGCTGGTTTCGAGCGCGGTGGGGTTGAGTTGCGGCTGAGTGGAAGCGACCAGCAGGCACTCGTAGGTGCCAAGGGATCCGGCGGCTCGTCCGGCAGTGACGACACCCAGTCCGACAGCACCAATGACCTGATCGTGGCCGCCCACAATGACCGGAGTGCCCTGCGGTAACCCGAGGAGAGCAGCTGCTTCATTCCCGAGGCGGCCGGCAATGGTTCCGGCCGGAACCGCGCGCGACAACGCCTGAGGAGCCACTTCTGCGAGGGAGAGGACCTCTTCGGACCAGGCCAGGCGATGGACGTCGAATGCCATGAAGCGTGAGGCATGCGAATAGTCGAGCAGCGGAGGCAAACCCAGCTGGAGCAGCAGGTAGTCCGTAACGCCATAGAAATGCCGGCAGGCGCGGAAGATGTCCGGAGCATGCCGGCGGAGCCACACCATGCGGGGCAGCGGATACATGGGATGGCTGATGTGGCCGGTGATGGAGAAGAGGCGCTCGCGTCCGAGCTGCTGCTCGCACCAGGCTGCCTCCTCGGCTGCGCGGGTATCGGTGTTGAGGATGGCGGGACAGAGCGGCCGGTCGTCTGCTCCTGCGGGGATGAGGGTTTCTCCGTGGGAGCTGAGGCAAACGGACTGAAGCGGACCGCATTCGGGGAGAGCGGTGAGCTCGCGGGCCAGCTCAGCCACGACGCGCAGGAACAGGTCAGGATCCAACTCCGCGTAGCCAGGCTGTGGATGCCGGGGCGTGTGCGCCGCGGAGCGGAGAGCGAGCATGACTCCGTTCTCGCTGAAGAGCGCGGCCTTGCAGCGGCTCGATCCTACGTCCACGGAGAGGAAACTCATCGCCGGCCACTGTTCAGAAAGGAAGCATCGATCGGTTGCAACAGGACCCGTCCTGTTTTGCGCGCCTCGATGCTGTGCTCCGCGATGCGGAGTGTGCCGTTTTCGAGAGTGACGCGATCGACGCCCGCATAGTCCGTCGGGATTTCGAGCATCAGGATGACGAAGCGGACGCTGCGTTCCGATCGCGCCGGGAGCCACATCCAGGTCGTTTCGTGGAACAGCGGGCCTTCATCGATCGTCCTGCGTTTCGGCTGGGCGAAGGGAGTGGTGCTGAACTCGATTCCGCGGCAAAAAGTGTTGCCGCCCCAGGGCGGATTGGTGTGGTAGAAGCTCTCCTGCCAATTGCCGACCCAGGGGAACTCGGCGCGCGGAAAGACATAGAGCAGCAGAAGACCGGTGGCGAGGCTGCTGACGGCGATGAATCCGAGCTGGAGGGCGGGATCGAGCAACTGGGCTGTGTAGCGGCAGTAGCGGCCCTCCGGCGTGGTGCGCAGATTGTGCGTGCCACCGTCGGGCGTGGGGGCATGCGGCCACGTGAAAACGGCTTCGGGCACGATCCCCATGGCATCGCTGTAGCTGGCTTCGATGACTTTGGCGTCGGTAGCCGGCATATCGACAAAGGTGCTGTCGCAGGCCAGAAAAGGAGGGCCCACGGTGACGTGTTCGTTCCAGGAGATGGGCCGGTCCGCCGCACTGAGATTCAGCGCCCGCTCCTCGCAATAGACGACAGGATGTTGCGCATCGACACGGAGGGTGCGCTCGAAATCGATCTGGCTGACCGGCAGCACGGTTCCGCTGACGAACCCGGGGCGATCGCCTTCGAACTGCCGCCGGAGTTGCCAGGCGGCGACCGGCGCTTCGCCATGCGTGCTGAGACCGGCCTGGATTTCGTCGGCGGAGGGGGGGCCGAAATGATCGAAACTCAGACTGTGGCCGGCGATGCCCGCGAGCAGCCTGCCGTCGGGAGGCGGGCCAAATCGTGCCGCATCGCGTTCCGCCTCATACTGCCCTGGATCCATAGTTCGCCACGGCGGCCGCCAGAGTGGGTTGATGTCCGGATGGGTATTGAGCGCGATCTGGCAGAGGTGTCCGCCGCCCAGCAGGACCGCTGCGGAACCCCAGTCGCTGCGGACACGATAGCCGGCGCGCCCGTCCAGAAGACTGTCCACGGATTCCACCGATTCGATCATTCGGTCTGTCCGTTGCGCTGAGAGTGGGACGCAACTGCCTCGGTTCCGTCGAGGATGGCGCGGGCTTCCTTCAGGAACCCCTGCATATCCTCAGACTGGAAGACATTGCGGCCGAAGAACACGCCTGCCGCGCCCGCCTGCATTGCGCCGCGCACGATATCGAGGGCCGCACGGTTACGGCTGCCGCCCAGGACGAGAATTGGCAGCGGACAGTCCTGAACGACCTTGCGCATGGTTTCTGCGCTGCCGGAATAATCCGTCTTGATGGCGTCGGCTCCCAGTTCGACAGCGATGCGCGTGTGCAGGGAAAGCCATTTGGGATCGCCGGGGTTTTCGATGGCTTTTCCCCGGGCGAGGGTTTCAACAATGAGCGGGATGCCGGCGCGCTCGCATTCGCGCGCTACCTGTGCATTACGAGCGATTTCTTTCGTTTCGAAATCAGCATCGCCTGTACCGACGACCAGGTAGGTGAGGACCGCATCGGCCCCGTGACGCAGCGCCTCCTCGGGGGTGGCAAGCATACAGCTGCGCAGCGCGCCCTGCTCGCCGTCCCTCAGAGAGTTCCAGATCGTGGTCCAGTCGATTCTGGCAATGATGCCGGGTGTAGCGGCGCGGGGAAAACATTCAACACAGCGCTGGACGAGGCCGAGATTGAGCAGAAGCGCATCGACGCGGCTATCGATGAAGCGCGAAATCTGGCCGCATGGATCCTCAGTGCCTGGAATCGGGCCGAGCACCAGAGCGTGGTCAAAAGCTATGACCAGGGAACCGCGTCCGCTTTCGTTCAATATCCGATTCAACCGAATTTGCTTGCCGGAAATACTCAAGGCTGTTCCTCTCCGTCGAAAGCCGAGATTATGCATCCGAGAGGGGATTGTCAATCGTTTTTATTCGTTATTGTCGCTTCATGAGCGATTGTGTGACTTGATGACCAACTTTGGTCTCAGGAGCCGGGTGCGCTGGCCCGCTGGCTGCGGAATGCGGCTATTTTCCGGCGACGACGACCTGGATGCCTGCGTCGCGGCAGGCCTGCAGACTGGTGGCAGGAGTGCCGGGGTCGGTAATCAGGATGGAGATGTCGGTGACCGGCCCTACATAGGCAAAGTATTGATTGCCGAACTTGCTGTGATCTGCGAGAGCGATGCGCACCCGGGCGGCGCCGATGATCGCCTGCTTGATCTGAGCCTCGGACTGGCTGGCGGTGGAAGCCCCATAGGCGGGATCAATAGCGCTCACCCCGAGGAAGGCCTTGTCGACCCGAATCTCGCGGAGGGCGCGCTGTGCCCATACGCCGGAGAGATAGAAGATGTCCCGCTGGAGATCCCCGCCAGTGGAGATGACACGGATGTTGGGATAGCGCTGGAGCTCGCAGAGAATGACGGGGGAATTGGTGACAACCGTGAGGCGGACGCGGCTTTGCAGGCGCGGAACCATCTCCGCTACCGTCGTGCTTCCCTCAAGGAAAACAGTTTCGCCATCGAGGACCAGCTTCGCCGCCTCGGCGGCGATCCATTGCTTTTCGTCCTGCTGGGAGCGACCGAGCACATCGTAAGTAGGCTGGTAGTTTGTGCTGGAGGAGCGTGACACCGCTCCACCGTGCGAACGCAGCAGCAAACCCTTGCTCTCGAGAGCGGCCAGATCCCTGCGGATTGTGGCAGCAGTGACGCCGAGCAATTCTGTCAGTTCGGCGGCGCTGACCGTTCGTTGTCGACTGAGCATTTCGGAGATTCGGAATCTCCGCTCTTCGGCCAGCATTCAGGATCCCTCCTCGCCCGTCGTTCCCGCTCGCGGCATAAAACAACGGTCGATCGGGTGTGCGGCGGGTGATCCGAATCAGGAATGAGTCTACGCTGAAACGCTTCCATCCTGTACGGATCGTTGCGTTTACCCTCAAGCGCTTGATTTCCCTTGACAAAACAAGGCACCAGAGATCATATTGCACCATTAACAATCATAAAGCAACAAATAAGAACATAATCAACCACCATGAACTCAATCTCTGCACGACCCGCAGCGCCCCCAAAAATTTAGTTTTTAGTTCCCTTACGAAACCTGTATTATGCTTTGCATTCGGAAGTGTTCAATTAAAAACGTAATCTAACGATTAGCGGATGAGATCAGGAACAAAACCTGCGATTCCCTGTCCACACAGCATCGAGGAGCGACTGGGGTCAGCACAATTCGGCGGACCGAACACGGGGATCTGCCGGGCCCGCATCACGAAATGACGGAGGAGCACTCTTATGAAAAGGCTAGTGACTGGTTTTGTGGCGTTGTTCCTGCTGTTCACCGCCGCAACATGGGTGGCGACCGCACAAAGAACAGCCGCCAGCATCTCCGGGACGGTGACGGATCCGAGCGGTGCCGCAATTCCCGGGGCGCATATCACGGCAACCGAGATTTCCACTGGAATTCAGACACAGGCGCAGAGCAATGGGGAGGGCTTTTACGTTCTCTCCAACATGCAGCCAGGTACCTACCGGGTGCGTGTGGAGTCGGCCGGCTTTGAGTCCTATGAACAGACCGGCCTGGCAATTCAGGTCGGCCAGCCCAGAACCGTGAATGCGATGATGAAGGTCGGCTCGGCCACCCAGCAGGTGGTAGTGACCGGCCAGCCGCCGCTGCTCGACACCACCAACCAGACGGTTAGTTACGCAATTACTCCCCAGTTCACGGAGGATATGCCGCTGAACGGGCGCAACGTGCTCCAGTTGCTGGCGCTGGCTCCCGACGCGAGCGCACACAATCCGTATGCCAACAACTACTCCAACCAGCTGGCGACCCGGCCGGAGACTTCCGATTCAGGATTTGTGACGGCGAGCGGAGAAGCGCGCGAAAACTCCACCACCTATTATCTCGACGGCGGGCTGGACGAGGACACATATACAGACGTTGCCAATGTGTTTCCGAATCCGGACGCGGTAGAGGAATTCACGGTGGATACGAATTCCTACAGCGCGAAATTCGGGGGCCGCGGCGGAGCGGTGGTCAACGCGGTCACGCGGGGCGGGACCAACGCCATTCACGGGACGGCTTTCGAGTATCTGAGAAACGGCGCGGTCAATGCGAGCAATTACTTCTCCACCGCGCCGGACACGCTGAAGCGGAATCAATTCGGCTTCAGCGTTGGAGGCCCCTTCCGCAAGGACAAGCTGTTCTGGTTCGGGTCCTATCAGCGCACGACGTTCCGCTACGGCAGCGACTCGAACATTGCTTTCGGTCCGACCGCCGCGGAGTCGGCGGGAGACTGGTCGGCGGCCGCAGGGTCGGGAGTCCAGCTGACGAATCCGTTGACCGGCCAGGTTTTTACCGGCAATCAGGTTCCTACCAATGAATACGCGTCCATTTCCCTGAAGCTGCTCACCTACGTTCCCCAGGGGAATCCGACCACCGGGCAATTCAACTATCTGGCGAAGGAACTGCAGAACGACAACCAGTATGTGGCGCGGGTGGATTATCACCTGGGCGATCGCGCGACGATTTCGGCCAGCTATCTGTGGGATCAGTTCACTCAGCCCAATATTGCCGATCCCAAGGACATTGTGACCGGCGGACCCAACGAAACGTGGACCAGCCAGCACCCGGCGCTGAATCTGGCCTACCGCTTCAGCAATAACCTGCTGACAACGGTCAGCGCCACCCTGAGCCGTGTTCTGCTGCAGTATTCGGGCTCCGGGCAATTTCCCAGCCTTGCGGATCTGGGAGCGAACTACCCTGTCTGGGATCCAACAGGCGTGCACGAAGTCGGGTTCGACATCGGCGGCTGGTTCGCTGCTTACTGGATCGGGGCGCAGAATGCGACCCGCAACCAGGAAGACATCGCGAATAACTGGACGTTGACGAAGGGACGGCACACCTTCGATTTCGGAGGCGAGCTTCCGTTCTACCAGAGCGTTCTGTACCAGGCTTACGTATCTTCGGGATATCAGGGATGGTGGTGCGCGAACTCCGGCAACGCCGCTCTGGACTTCATGCTGGGAGCCAACTGCTTCTACGAGCAGTATGCGCCGTCCTATGTTGCCCCGCGCGGCATCGCTCCCGGGATCTACGCGAACGACGCCTGGCGGGTCGTGCCGCGGCTGACGCTGAACCTCGGCCTGCGCTGGGATCCATGGCTGCCGTGGCCGGATGCGAGCGCCGGAAAGATCGGCGGACAGATCAACCTCGCGGCGTACGCGGCGGGGATTCACTCCACCCGCTATCCCAATCTTCCTGCTGGCTTCCTGGTCCGCGGGGATCCGGGTGTTCCCAACGGTCTTGCGCCAACGGATATGAAACTGTTCGATCCGCGCGTCGGTCTGGCGTGGGACGTATTCGGAACGGGGAAGACCAGCGTTCGCGCTGGTTTCGGGATGTATCACGATCAGCCGTTCGGGCGCATGTACAACGAGATGACCAGCACGGAGCCGTTTACCGAAGGCGACGTCATCACCAACACGAATGTCAGCGCCTACAATCCGTACTCCGCTCCGCCTTACAACGGCAGTATTCCGGCGCTGCAGAATCCCCCGCCATCGAATACTGTCTTCAGCCTTCCGCTGACCAACGCAGTTGGCTTTGCAACAGATTTCAAGCCGCCGGTGACGATGCAGTGGAACCTCACGATCGAGCATCAGTTGCCATGGAATGTCCTGCTGCGCACCGGGTATGAGGCGGCGCGGAGCTATCACATGTTCGATTCCCGCGACATCAATGCGGCCACGAATCTGGTTCGTCCCATGACCAATGGAGGGTACGGCGGCACGGTGATCGTGGATGAGAGCCGAGACACCTCCAGCTACAACGCTCTGGCCCTGTCGGCGGAGAAGCGGATGACCAGGAATGTTTCCTTCCTGGGCGGATTCCGCTGGGCGAAGTGCATGGACATCGCCGGTTCCGGCGCCAGCTTTGCATTCAACGAATTCACCGATGCCAAACATCCGAACCTGGACTATGGCCGCTGCGACTCCGACCTGGGCGTGCAATATAAAGTGGCTGCTGTATGGCAGGAGCCGACGCTCCAGGGGCTCGGTGTCGTGGGCCGCCAGGTGCTGGGCGGCTGGATGGTGAGCGGCATCCTGAACCAATATGACGGCTTTCCGTTCTCGGTGATCGCTGCCGGGGACGCCAATGAGGATGGAACCGTGAACGATCGCGCCAACCTGATTGGGGATCCCAACCTGGGGTCGGGACGGTCGCGCGAGGCGAAGCTGACCGAGTGGTTCAACACCGCTGCCTTCGTGACGCCGGTGGATTCGGACGGAAATTCGGGGAGAAACCTTCTCCGCGGTCCCGGTTATGCGGATCTCGACGCGGCCGTGATCAAGTCGTTTCCGCTCGGCATCCGATCGGCCGGCGAGATACAGA
>JBAUGH010000051.1:0-2005 GCA_049679565.1 Acidobacteriaceae bacterium | reverse complement strand
GGGCGGCCCTTTGTTCGTCAGGCCGGCTGGAGCCGGTCAGCGCGCTCCCACAGAACAGCAAACGCCGGGGTAGGGTGCAGGCGGCGGCACATTAACCACTGCAGAATCAGTAGTTACGCTTGGTACGGCTGGAGCTGATGGGCGTTCAATGGTTGGCAACATGGCGGAAGGGTGCTCTTCGTGCGAACTCGGTTGCGACGGCGGCGCCCCTAACACGACGGTTCCGGTGTAGGAAAATAGGAAGAGTTCTTTTCAAGGGAAGCAGAGATGGGATTTCCGATTCGTAAGTGCGTCGTTTGTTCTGAAGAGTTTGAGCTGAAGCCGGATAAGCCGGGGTTCGCGAACCGTTGTCCTTCGTGCAGCGTGGAAGAAGAGGCGGAGCCGGTGGGTAAGAGCGGCGCGGGCGCGGGCGCGGGCAGCGCGAACGCTGCGATGAACGCCGAGCGGCGGAAGGCGATTCGGGATTTGTTGTATCGGAAAGACAGCTGACAAGAGCAGCTGAGAAGCCAGCTAAAAGCCAGCTAAAGGCCAGCCGCAATCCAGCTCACGGTCGACCCACGGAGAAGTGGCCGGGCATGGCGGTACTATCGGGCGTGGCGCGGGACGGCGAGCGCGCGCCGCGAAGGAGCGTGGTGCCGATGGCTGGGCGTGAGCTGCTGGTGTTCTTTCTTGCGGCGATGAGTGCGGCCGCTTTCGGCCAGAATTCCGGGCAGAAATCTGGAGCCTCGGTGTTTCCGCTGCGGCCGGCCGACGGGCACGCGGTGTATCTGAGTGCGAAAGGCGACGGCATCGCTGACGATTCGGATGCGCTGCAGACGGCCATCGGCGAGGCGCAGGAGACTGTGCATCACGGGATCGTGTTTGTGCCGGAGGGGCGGTATCGGCTGACGCGGACGGTCCACGTGTGGGCGGGGATCCGGCTGATTGGGTACGGGGCGAAGCGGCCGGTGTTTGTGCTGGCGCGGAACACGCCGGGGTTTGATGCGGGCGCCGATAAGGACATACTGTGGTTCACGGATGAGCGGCCGCACGAAGGCGAGGCGATTGGGGACGCGAGCGAGTTCACCTTCTTCAGCGCGGTGGAGAATATCGATTTCGAGATTGGCGAGGGGAATGCCGCGGCGGTGGCGGTGCGGTTCAACGTGGCGCAGCACAGTTTTGTGGCGTATGCGGATTTTCGGCTGGGGACGGCGCGGGCAGCGCTGGAGCCGATCGGGAACCAGGCGTACGACATTCACGTCTTCGGCGGGCAATACGGGATTGTGACGGGGAAGACGTCGCCGGCGTGGCAGTTTCTGCTGATGGATTCAAGCTTTGCGGGGCAGAAGGTGGCGGCGATCAGCACGCACGAGGCTGGGATGACGCTGGTGCGCGATCGATTCGCGGATGTGCCGGTGGCAGTGGAGATTCCTGAGGGGGATGTGGAGCAGTTATACGGGCGCGATCTGGCAATGCGGGATGTGGGGACAGTGTTGAAGCTGGGTGACACGGAGAATCTGCGGAACGAGATCACGCTGGAGAACGTGGCCTGCGAGCGGGTCGGCCGCTTATTCGAGGTTCAAGGTGACGGGTTACAGGCTACAGGAGGATCGGCGGAGGACGCGGCTGCATCGGCTTCGAAGCTGGCGGGGGATTTTTTGGAAGAGCGGTTCACGATGGGGCTGGATATTGGGCCGGATGGGCGCGAGGAAGGGATTGCCGTCCACGAGCGGCACCGGATGCTGGCGATGGAGGCGCCGGCGGTGCGGAGCGATGTTCCGGCGCTGCCGCCGATGGCGACCTGGGTGAACGTGCGGACGCTGGGGGTGAAGGGCGATGGGGGAACGGATGATACGGCGGCGATCCAGAAGGCGATCGATCTGCATCGGGCGCTGTATTTTCCCAGCGGATTTTATCGGCTGACGGGATCGCTGCGGCTGCGGGCGGATACGGCGCTGATCGGATTCAGTCCCTTCACGACGCAGTTGGTGCTGGCGGATGACGATCCGCATTTTCAGGGCGACGG
>JBAUGH010000050.1:0-2226 GCA_049679565.1 Acidobacteriaceae bacterium | reverse complement strand
CACCTCGATCATCTCCACCGACAGCTCCGGGAACACGCGCGTCGCTTCGAGGCTCTTCGCCAGCCCCTTGCCTTCGCGTACGCTCGTCACCGAAGAAAAAACCGCCTTGCTGATCCGCTTGCTGGTAATCGAGCGCGCGGCGGTTTCCAGCGACGGCACCAGCGGAATGCCTCCTGTCAGCAGCGTCGACAACGTTCTTGCGAACATCGCTACCTGGTACTTCAGCCAGATCTTCCCAAACAGGGGCAGCGCAATCCGGATCCGGTCGATCCGATCCGCTCCTGCATCGCTGCGGCTCCAGCGCCACACGAGGAACGCGATCAACCCTGCGAGGGGAACGATATAGAAGAAATAATGCTGCGCTCCCTTGCCCAATGCCAGCATGGCGAGGGTCAGCGACGGCAGCTTCGTCCCGATCTGCGCGTACAGCTTCGCGAACTGTGGCACGACGAAGGTGACCAGGAAGATGAACATCCCGCAGACCAGCGTGATCAGCACCGCCGGATAGATCAGCGATGCCTGCAGCTTTTTCCGGAACGCCAGTGCGATCCGCTGGAACGACAGATAGCGTCCCAGAACCTCTTCCAGATTCCCCGACCGTTCACCCGCCAGCAGGGTAGTGGTGTACATCAGGGGAAATCCGCCCTGCGCCTCGAAGGCCGAGGAAATCGCCTCGCCGGTGCGCACCCGCGCCGCCACATTCTGCAACTGCCCGGCGAAGTTCGCGTTCTTCTGCCCCTTCGCCAGCATCTCGAGCGAACCCAGAATCGGCAGGCCCGCCTTGATCAGCGTCAGGAACTGCTGATTGAAGATGAGGAAGGTCTCGAGCTTGGTCTTGCGCGCGGTCCCGGTCAGTCCCCGCGGCTTGACCGAGTAGACGTAGTACCCCGCCTGCGAGAAGCGCTGCCGCAGCTCGTCGGCCGTGGCCGCCGACTGCACCTGCTCCTGCACATGACCCCGCTCATCGGCCAGCCTGATAACAAATTCTGCCATTCAGTTCTTCGGTCGGGAAATTACCGCCGGAAACCCGTTCCGGCGCCGGGAAAACTCTTCTAAGCGTAGCAGTTTCCCATCATTCCCACGCCTTCAGAGATGGATTCAAGTACCAGACGTATTCGCCGCCCAAATCGCTCATTTTTTAGCCGACCGGGGCAGTTTTGCGGGGTCCAGCTTCGCGATCCGTCCGTCCGGACCCACCACCCAGGGCAGGCTCAGTGCATTCCAGTTGCCGTTGTCGAGCGGAACCCACGTTCTCCCATCGTCATAGCTGATGTCCGACCCGTTCGTCCCCGCCGCAATCCACGCTTTCGCGTCCGCATCCCACGCCACAGCCGACCGAAACCCATGCGGAGGCTTCACCGCTGCCGTCCACGTCTTCCCGCCATCCGCCGACCACGCCGCCGTCCCAGCCGATTCGTTGGGCTTCGTGTAATCGCCGCCCACTGCGACGCCGTGATCGCCGCCCCGGAGGGCCAGAGAGAAAACGCCAGACGTATTTGTCGGGGGCGCTAAAGGAACACGAACCGACCACCAATCGCGGAAAAGACCGCGCTGGGATATTCCATTCATCGACAGATACACACGTGCACCCTCAGACCCTCCGGTCCCGAAGAGCCACCCGGTTCCCAACGCATGATCGATGAGCGACGAATTGCTCGCGGCAAAAGCGCCTTCACCGCTGACCGCAGCCAAACCTTTCGCAACATCACGAAACCAGCGGCTTCCTCGATCTGTTGACTCAAAGAATGCAAATCGGCCGCCGACTGGATCGCCGAGCAAGGCGCCTACCCCGTCAGAAAAATGGATCGCGTCCCAAAACCCATCCTTATCTGGATTCGTCAACACCAGCTTCCAGCTCGAGCACCCGTCCGTCGTCTTGTAGAGCCGCGAAGAGTCCCCTGGCCCGCTCGACATCACAATTGCAGTCTGATCGTCCCACGCCCAAATGCCGCGAAAGTCGAGCTTCTCCGCCCCCGGAGGCATCGCACAGCTCTCCCATTCGTATCCGCCGTCCTCGGTCCGCAGAACCGTCCCGTTGGTCCCGCTCGCCCACGCCACCCCGCCGCCCACCGCATGGATCCCGCGCAGCCCCGCCATCGTCCCGCTTCGCTCCAGCACCCACGGCCCTGACGTCTGACCGGTCGTCTGCCCCAGCGTGGCCAGCGCCAGCGGTCCAAAAACGGAGAAGAAAAGAACAGTGCGTCTCACGGCAGCAGCATATATCGA
>JBAUGH010000049.1:0-6909 GCA_049679565.1 Acidobacteriaceae bacterium | reverse complement strand
AGACCGAGGAAGTTGTTGGTCTGGTAGTTGAGGCCGAGGAAGGCGCCCGAGAGGCCGCTCACCCCGCCATTCAGACCGATGGAGTTCTTGCCCTTCTCCTGCACCTTGAGCAGCAGATCGACAGTCCCGGCTTCGGTGTTCTGGTGGGTCTCGGAATCCTGATCGACGTGCAGCGGATTGAAATAGTCGAGCTGATTCAGGCGCAGCAGGCTCATCTCCCACAGGTGAGAATTGTAGACTTGGCCTTCCTGCAGCAGCAGCTCCCGGCGGATGACGAAGTCGCGGGTCACCGTGTTGCCCTGGAACTCGATCCGCGAGACCGTGAATTGCTTGCCTTCGTCGATGTCGATATTCCAGGTGACGGTATGCTTCGTCTCGTCGAAGCTGGGCGTCGGCACCGGCGCGAAGTTGATATACCCCAGCTGGTTGTACGCCTTGCGCAGCGCTTCGAGACCCTTCTGGAACTGCGAAAGGTTGAAGATGGTGCCGTCTTTCTCAGGGAAGATAGCGCGCAGCGCCTTATCGTTGTTGACCGCTTTGTTCCCGCTGAAGGTGATGCCCGCCAGCCGGTAGCGATCCCCTTCCTCGATGTCCATATGGATATCGATGCGCTTACCCTTGCGGGGGCGGAAGGTGAACAGCGAAAGACCGGACTCGTTGCGGATCTTCGTTTCCGGCGAACCCAGCGGGCCGCCGTGCAGATAGCCCCGGTCGCGATAGGCCTCGCGCACCCGCTCGGTGTCTTCCTCGAGCTTGCTGGCGTCGTAGGTGCGGGCGAACAGGTCTTCGAGAAGGATGGAGTGCGGGATCCCGATGGGCCGCAGGTTCTTCATCGATTCGCGCAGAATGCGGGAATTCACATGCTGATTGCCGCTGAAGGTGATCTTGCCAACCTTGACGGTGGGCCCTTCCTTGATCTGGAAGATCAGCTGAACCGACGCCGGCGGAATGTCCTTGACCTCAGGCCGGACGGTCGCGAACTGATGGCCGTGCTCGGCCAGCATCTCCTTAATCACCGTCACCGCGTGGGCGATGCGGGCCGGATCGTACTGGCTCTCCGGCGAAAGCCCCACCTTCTCTTTCTTGAAGCGCTCCATGACATCCGATTCCGTGATGGAGCTGAGGCCTTTGTACTGGATCTCGCGGATGGTCGGCTTCTCGCGCACGTAGACATCGAGGATCACGCCCTGGGGCGTGTCTTCCTTCTCAATACGAACATCCTCGAAGTAGCCGGTGTTCCACAGGGAGTTGAAATCACGCTCGACCGTCAGTGGGTCATAAGGATCGCCCACCTTGCTGAACATGCGGGCGATGATCGTCTCTTTGGGAATGCGGCGGCTGCCGATGACACGGATCTCGATCACCTTCGACTGCTGGTC
Organism: Acidobacteriaceae bacterium; assembly: GCA_049679565.1. Lineage (GTDB taxonomy): Bacteria > Acidobacteriota > Terriglobia > Terriglobales > Acidobacteriaceae > Palsa-343. The sequence goes on along the minus strand of JBAUGH010000049.1, from coordinate 5,530 downwards.
CGTCTGCGAGGCGGGGGCCTCCTGGGCCACAAGCCGCGGGGCCGGCACGACAGGGGCCAGAAGGAGAAGTAACACCAGGGAGCGCCCCAGGAACCGGCGCAAATTCCTGCATGCAACGTGCGGGGAGCCTGCGCTCCAGAAGTTCACGGGAAAAATAGGCACACCCTCACTGCTCAAAATCGGGCCAATCTTTGGGAAAAGGCGATTATATCAGCGCGATTCACACCTGCGGCATACCCAGGAGCCGGCGAGAACGCGGCGGCATCGGGATTCGCTGCGCTGCACTGAAGTGTAGTCGTCAGGCTCAGGACCATACGCTCAGAACCAGGGCGTTCCCCGGTCCCGCACATGGACAAGCCTCGCCTGCATGGAACGGAGGAAATCGCCTTCAGTTTATCCAGGATTGCCGCGAATTTGGGGCCGGAACAGAGGAACGCGAATTGCTTCATCCCCTAACGCGCATCGGCCGTGCCCGGCATAGGCGCAGAAGCTCTCCGCACCTCCACCAGCGTGGAGTAGAAGACCGGTCCGCCGCCGATGTCGTTCAGGCGCTGCGCGGTGAGGAGGTTGACGTTGTGGCCCCCGCCGGAAAGCTTGTTCCAGTTGAGGCGGGCGGCGACCACGCCCGGTGAAACGGCGCCGTTGACGCGCGCGCGCAGCGGGATGCTGCCGCGATCGTTGAAGACGTCGACCATATCTCCCTCGGAGATGCCGCGCCGGGCGGCGTCCTCGGCGTGTATTTCGACGACGCCGTTGTACCCGGCTTCCATCTCGCGATGACCGGGGAGATTGGGAAACGTGGAGTTCATATAGTTGTCGGCCTTGCGCGGGAGGAATTCGAGAGGATACCGCTCCCGGGCGGCAACATGCCGCGATTCGGGCGAGGGCCGGAACCCAGGGAGCGGATCGATGCCCTCCTCGGCCAGCGTGGCGGAGTAGAACTCGATCCGGCCGCTGGGTGTCGCAAATGGGCCTTCGGCGAACGGCAGGAATGGCTGCTCCTTCGTTTCATCCTCAAAGCGGAGGCGCTGAGCGCCGCCCGCAGCGGCCAGCGTTTGCGGCGTGATGCCTGCCAGCCACGGATGCTGGTTTTCCGGTTCAGCGGAGTTGAGCGCCTGGGCGATGAGTTCCTCCACCGTGTCGCGGAAGCACGGCTCCGGGAATCCCATGCGCTGGGCCAGCTGCGAGAAAAGCCATACGTTGGAGCGCGCCTCGCCCAGCGGCGCGATCGCCTGCTCAGAAAGCTGCACGTAGTAGTGCCCGTAAGCGCCCTGGATGTCGCTGTGCTCGAGGAAGGTGGTCGCTGGCAGCAGGATGTCGGCGTAGTCCGCGGTGTCCGTGAAGAACTGCTCGTGAACGACGGTGAACAGATCCGGCCGAGCCAGACCGCGCAGGACCGAACTCTGGTCGGGTGCGACCGCGGCAGGATTGGAGTTGTAGACGAAGAGCGCGTGGACGGCGGGACCGTCCTCCCCCTTGCTGCCCAGCTCGGTGAGTGCCTCGCCCAGCACCGACATATTCACCACGCGCGCGGGGCGGCCCAGCGGGCTGGCCAGCATCAGGTCAGGGCGCTCCAGCGTGTCGCTGGCGAAGCGAAAGGCGCCGCTGGTGGAAAGCTGCAGGCCGCCGCCATAGTGCTTCCAGGCGCCGATCAGCGCAGGCAGCATCGCAATGGCACGAACCGCCGCGCCTCCGTTGTCGCTGCGTTGTACCCCGTAGTTCATCCGGATGACGGCTGGAGTGGTGGTGGCGTACTCCCGGGCCAGCCGCTCAACGTCGGCTACGGGAATTCCGGTCAGCGTGGAGACCCGGTCGGGTGGATATTCCGCAATGCGCTCGCGGAGCTGATCGAAACCGCAGGTCCAGCGGGCCACGTAGTCGCGGTCATAAAGGTTATCGCGGACCAGGATGTGCATCAGACCGAGCGCCAGCGCGGAATCCGTGCCGGGGTTGATCGGAATGTGCCAGTCGGCAGCGCGCGCGGTGCGAGTCGCATAGGGGTCGATGACAATCAGCCGGGCGCCGTTGCGGCGCGCTTCTTCTACAAACGGCCACAAATGAATATTGTTTCCGTGGATGTTGGCCGCCCAGGCGACGATCAGGCGAGCGTGGCGAAAAGCCTCCGTGTCCGTGCCCAGCTTGCGGCCGTACACCGAAACCAGTGCCTGCCCGCCGGTGGTGGCGCAGATGGTGCGGTCGAGCTGTGAGGCGCCGAGCCGGTGGAAGAACCGGCGATCCATCGAACCGTACCCGAGAACGCCGATGGTGCCCGCGTAGGAATAGGGCAGGATCGACTCCGGGCCATGTTCGCGGGCGATGGCCTCGAGTCGGGTGGCGACGGTATCCAGGGCCTCGTCCCACGAAATCCGCTCGAAGAATTCCACCTCACGCCCGGACGGCAGCGAACCCCTGGCAACCCCGGGACGGCGGCGCATGGGATGGAGCAGGCGATCCGGAGAATAAACACGGTCGAGATACTTGGCGACTTTGCCGCAAAGGAAACCCCGCGTGACCGGATGATCGGGATCGCCGCGCAGCCGGGTGGCGCGGCCCCCTTCATCAATGGTGACAAGCACACCACAGGAGTCAGGGCAGTCGTGGGAGCAGACGGCGTGGACGGTCCTCGGGGGCATACTTCCTACAGGGTACAGCGAGCGGGCTCCCGAGTGCGGACTTCGGTGCAGACCTCAGCGCGGAGGCCTGGCAGCCGGTTCTTCCACCGCTGCGGAAACCGCGGATGCCGGGGCAGAGGCCATGGGCAGAGTGAAGAAGAAGGTGGCCCCCGCCCCAAGTTCGCTTTCGACGCGGATCGCGCCCCCGTGGGCAAGAAGGATGTGCTTGACGATAGCCAGCCCAAGACCTGTGCCGCCGGATTCACGGGAGCGGGCCTTGTCCACCCGGTAAAAGCGCTCGAAGATCCGGTCGAGGTGCTCGGATGCCATCCCGGGGCCGAAATCCTGTACGTAGAACTCGACCGCCGTGGCGAGCGGGCGCGCTCCCACCACCACGCGGCGGCCGCTTGAGCCGTACTTCATAGCGTTCTCGATGAGATTGCCGAAGACCTGGGTCATGGCATCGACATCGGCCAGCACGCAGGCGTTTGTGATTTCGCCCGGCTCGAGCGCGACGCCGGATTCGACAACCATCCCCGCCAGGGATTCGATGGCGTCCTCGACCAGGGCCGAAGCGCGCACCGGCTGAACCCTGGGCTTGTGCTCGCCGGACTCAACCTGAGCCAGCGCCAGCAGGTCCTCGGTCAGGCGATTCACGCGGCGCGCGTTCTTCAGAATAATGGCCATGAATTCGCGGGCGTGTTCGGGCAGCTCCATGCCGTCTTCGAGGAGCGTTTCGACATAGCCGGAGATGGAAGTGAGCGGCGTGCGCAGCTCGTGTGACACGTTGGCAATGAAGTCGCGCCGCGTCTTTTCCGCGCGCTCGATTTCGGTGACGTCGTGGAGGACAGCCACCGCTCCGCCATTGGGCGTGGGCGCGGCGCTGACTTCGTAGGCCCGTCCGGGAACGACCGAGACGGCGCGGCCGGAAACAATGCGGCGCTCGCGAAGAGCTGCTTCCACGCACTTCAGGATCTCCGGGTCGCGCACGCTGACCACCAGCGCTTTGCCGGGATGAACGCCGCCCGGGGCGATGCGCTGCATGATGCTGTTCGACCAGCTGACATGGCCGGCGGCGTTAACCGCGACCACCGCTTCCTGCATGGAGTCGAGCAGCGCGGTCAGCTCGCGCTGTTTGCTCTGCAGCGCCTGAAAGGACTGCTCGAGGCGCACGGCGGTGACATCGAGGGCGCGCGCCACCTCGCCGATTTCGTCGTTGTCCTCCTCCTCGATGCGCGCGGTCAGATCGCCGGCGGCGATGCGGCTGGCGAATTCCTGAATGCGCCGCAGGCGCGCCGCGATGCGATGCGCAATCCAGGCGGACGCCAACGTGGCCACCACCAGAGAGATCAGAGAGGCGGTGAGCAGATCGCGGCGAAGGATATGCAGGGCGGCCGACTGCTGCGCGGTTCCAAGCGAGGAAACGCGCGCCTCCTCGTGGAGCGAGTGGCCCACGATGTTGCGGAAGGAAAAGTCGAGGATCGCCGTGCCGATGCACAGCACGAGGACAAAGGACAGCAGAAGCTTGGAAAAGACTTTTCCGGTCACGCGCCGATCCTGAGCCACTTCATTATCGCGTGATCGGAGACAGGTGGCATGGACCGGGTCAGCGGGCTTCGTCGGCCGAAGGACCGTACGTACCGGGGATGGCGACGTCGAGCAGACGCAGGTAAACGCCCAGCTGGGCGCGGTGGTGGATCAGGTGATCCATGAGAAGACGCGGCGGAGCGCCATCACCCGGGGAAGAGAGGCAATCGTACGCTCCCCCATCTTGATCGACCAGATGCCGGACAACTGATCGTCGCTCAGACCCGCAAGCGCCGCGCGCGCCTCCCCGCTGACCGCGTCGAACTTCCCGATCAGCTCCGCCGTCGATGACGCGGCCCAGGACGCCGTTCCTGGCTGCCGCACCAACTCCTCAGTGGTAATGATGGTCGAGCAGCGCGCCGGCAGCTCCGCGATGTGCGACGACAGCCGGCCCAGGGTCATCGACTTCTCGTGCGGCTTCCACGCAAAGCTGGCTTCGGGCACCCGTTCCAGCATGCGCCGGGTGGATGGAATCTCTTCGTCGAATTCCAGCAGGAACAATTCCTGGACGGTCATGCGGTCTCCCTGACGCGCGGCCGCTGATTGCCTGAAACCGCTTCGCTCAGACCGCAGCCCGTTCACTGACTTTGGGGATCTCGAAGCGGTAGCCGGCCCCGCGCACGGTTTTAAGATAGCGCGGATTCTCCGGATCCGATTCGATCTTTTCACGTATGCGGCGAACGTACACATCGACCGACCGGGGGGTGACGAACCGGGCATCGCCCCATACGGCGTCGAGCAGATGATCGCGGCTGAAAACCCGCCCCGGATGGCGGGCAAGATAGTCGAGCAGCCGGAATTCGGTGGCCGTGGTGGTGGTCAGCGTCCCGCGCACCTTCAGCTGCATCGCGTTGGCGTCGATCTCCACGTCCTCGAACGCCACCGCCGACGGAGCAGGCGGGCGCTCGAACCGGCGCAGAACCGCCTTCACCCGCGCCAGCAGTTCGCGCGGTGCAAAAGGCTTGGTGACGTAGTCGTCGGCCCCCAGCTCCAGACCCAGCACCCGATCATTCTCCGCGGCGCGGGCGGTCACGAAGATGATGGGAATGGCGCTCAGAGTGGGGTGGTTGCGGAGACGCCGGCAAAGATCGAGCCCGTCGCCCCCCGGCACCATGATGTCGAGCAGAAACACCGCGGGCGCCTGCCGCTCCGCATCGGGGATGAGATTGGCTGGAGTGGAAAAAATGCGGGCCGGAAAGCCGGCGGCTTCGAGGTGGTGCTGGATGAGGCGGGCGATGTCCGCGTCGTCCTCAAGCACGAAGACGGTCTGGCTCATGGTTCCTTTCGCGGCGGCACCGGGAAGGTGGCGCTTTCCGCCCTCAGGCTATCGT
>JBAUGH010000048.1:0-1542 GCA_049679565.1 Acidobacteriaceae bacterium | reverse complement strand
CTACGAAACCGCCTTGAATTACAGGAAAGAGCGCGCGGCGGATCGACCGGCCGAGGCGTGCGAGCGGATGAGCGCGGGCGTGCCCCAGCCGGCGTTTCCTGAGGCCGCAGCGATGATGACGTTCATTAACATGGATTCCGAAGGGCTGGTGATCCTGCCAACCCATCGCGTCGTTTTCGGGCTTGCCGGCTTTGAGGCCTCCAAACTGCTGGAGGCGGCGCGTTCGTACTTCGGAATCGAAGAGCTGCCCGAGCGAGACGCGGCCGCGGCGATCGCTCGGCTGGCAGCGCTGCAGGGCAGCACTGCATTTGTGGCGGTCACGGCGAAGGGTTGGCACCTGCTGACGGCGAAAGCCGCGGCCGTCGCCGAGGCGCTGAAGCATGTGCCCGCGCGCCAGCGGCAGCTCGACGTGGTGCAGCTGCACAGCCTGGTGCTGGAGAAGCTGATGGGCATTTCTGCGGAGGCGATCCGCGAGCAGACCCACCTGCGCTATCTGCGCGATGCCGCCGAGGCCGCGGACCAGGTGGCGCGGGGCGAGGCGAATGTCGCCTTCCTCATGAATCCGGTGACGCTCGAGCAATTGCGCGAAGTCGCGTTTGCCGGCGAAGTGATGCCCCAGAAGTCGACCGACTTTTATCCCAAACTGCTGAGCGGTCTGGCGATCGATGCGCTGGATTGAGCCCCTGGCGGCACTGGGGATCCTGGGAGGATTGGCTCAGGCTCCGGGGCCGCTCCCCCATCCGCCGCAGGCGCCGCCACCGGTGTTTCCGGCCCCGGTACAGCAGCCGGTGCAGCCTCGCTATGAGGTTGTGCTGGATGCGGCGCACGGCGGCAGCGATCCGGGAGCGAAGCTGGGCGGAGGCGTTCTCGAGAAGGACATTACCCTGGCGCTGGCCGGGCGGCTGCGGTCCATGCTGCACGCGCGCGGGATCGATGTGGTGATGACGCGACAGACGGACGCGGCGATAGCGCCGCTCGATCGAGCCCAGGCCGCGAATCATGCGCAGGCCGCGGCGTGCCTGGTGATTCACGCGACCGCGACCGGGAGCGGCATCCATCTGTTTACCTCGTCGCTGGCGCCGGCGGAGAAGACCCGGTTTCTGCCCTGGCCAACGGCGCAGTCGGCGTACGTGACGCAGAGCCTGAAGCTCGAGTCGGAGATCGATACCGCGCTCGCCCATGCGCAAATTCCGGTCACCCTCGGACGGGCGTCGGTCGAGCCCATGGACAGCCTCGCCTGTCCGGCGGTCGCCGTGGAAATGGCTCCGCAGGTGGGCGGACAGGTCACGGCGGGCAAGCCCATCACCGATCCGGGCTATCAGACCTCGGTGGTGAACGCGATTGTGGCCGCGCTGGAGGCGTGGCGCAGCGACTGGAAGCAGTCATGATTTCGCGCTGGCAGAAATTCCTGTTCGCGGCAATGCTGCTGGCCTGTGTGGCCATGGCGGCGTTTCTGCTGCGGCTGCGGAATCGCGCCCAGGACCGCCTGCAGGCGCAGGGCGCTCTGGCGCCCACCGATCTCAACGAAGCCGCGGGCAATCC
>JBAUGH010000047.1:0-3445 GCA_049679565.1 Acidobacteriaceae bacterium | reverse complement strand
GTGCTCCCCGGCCCCGCCTGCGCCACCGCCCCCGCGGCATGTTCATCCTTCCGTCGCTCTTCACCGCGGTCAATATCGCGGCCGGCTTCTTCGCCATTACCCAGAGTCTCGAAGGCTCCGCCCTCGCGCCTCATCATTTCGACTACGCCGCCCTCGCGATCGGCCTCGCCATCCCCTTCGACGCCCTCGATGGCCGCATCGCCCGCCTCACCAACACCGAAAGCGACTTCGGCCGGGAGCTCGATTCCCTCGCCGACGTCATTACCTTCGGCGTGGCCCCCAGCATCCTCGCCTTTTCCTGGGGATTCCGCTCCCTGCCGCAGACCATGAACCCCGACTACCACCTCAAAATCGTCCAGTTCGGGGCCTTCGTCTGCTTTCTTTTTCTTCTCTGCGGCGCCAGCCGCCTTGCCCGCTTCAACATCAGCGTCGATCCGGTTCCGAAGAATCCCGGCCGCCCCGGCCGCAAGTATTTCGTCGGGATGCCCATCCCGGCAGCCGCCGGCATCATCGCCGCCGTGGTTCACGGATTCACCGGCTTCCCCGTCTTCACCTGGTGGCTCGCCCTCATCTGGGGCCTCATGGTCGCCTTCATCGGCTTTCTCATGGTCAGCACCTGGCGCTTGTGGAGCGGCAAGGAAATCAACCTCTCCGGCCGTCAGCCCTTTCGCTGGATCGTTCTCGTCGGCCTCGGCATCTACCTGCTTATCTTCTTTTCGCGCGAAATTCTGCTCATTCTCGCGTTCGTCTACATGTTTTCCGGCGTGCTCGCCCGCCTCGCCTACTCATGGCGGCGGCATCATAAAACAGCAGCGCCGCTCGCCTCCCCTCCGGGTCCCACTGGATGACCGATCATTTGAAAATTGCTATTGTCGGTGCCGGCTCGCTGCGCGGCAAGGAACTCAACGAAGCGCTGGCCGATTCGCCTTTCGCGGACGCCGACTTCCTCCTCATGGACGACGACGCGGAGCTGGGCAGCCTCGAGGCGGTCGCCGACGAGGTCACGTTCATCCAGCGCATCGACACCGATTCCTTCGCGCACGTTGACTTCGTCTTCTTCGCCGGCGATCAGCAGCTCACCCTCAGGCACTGGCAAAAGGCCAGCCGCGCCGGCGCCAGCATCATCGACCTCTCCGGCGCGCTCGAGGGCCAGCCGGGCGTTCTGGTCCGCGCCCCCTGGGTTTCGGAACTGTGGGCCTCCGAGGGGCTGGCCGCTACGCCTCCGCCCAATGCGCCCGGCCTGGAAACGCCGGCCATCGTGCCTGCCAACTCCGTCGCCGTCGCCCTCGCCCTGCTGCTGGCCCGCGCTGCCCAGGCCGCGCCCCTCCGCTGCGTCTCCGCCACCATCCTCGAACCGGCCTCCGAATACGGCCGCGCCGCCATGGATGAGCTTCACCAGCAGACCGTCAAGCTCCTCAGCTTTCAGGAGCTCCCCAAACAGGTCTACGACACCCAGGTAGCCTTCAATACCACGCCGGCTTTCGGCGAGGCGGCCAAATTTTCTCTCGCCGCCAGCGAGTCCGCCATCCGCCGCCACTATGCCCTGCTCACCGCCGGCCACCTGCCGGAGCCGGACATCCAGCTCCTCCACGTCCCGGTCTTCCACGGATACGGTATGTCCCTCTCCATCGAACTGACTCAGCCCGCCTCGCTCGATGAGATGGAAGCCGCGCTGGCCGGCGAGCATGTCGAGATCATCACCGCCGACGCCGATCCGCCCACCAACCTCACCGTCGCCGGCCAGCCCAATATCCTCGTCCGGGTGCGCCCGCACAACCCGCGCGATCTCGAGACGAATCGCTTCCGCCTCTGGGCCGGCTTTGACAATCTCCGCTTCGCCACCCTGAACGCCCTGGCCGGCGCGCTCGAGCTCAAGCGCCTGCGCCCGAGTGGCGAAGTCCAGTAAGCGGCCTCAGCCCTGGGATATTGCGAGCGAGGGCGCCCGCTCCTGCCGCGCAGCGCTCCCTGCGGCCGGCCCGGTTGATTGCCGCACCACCAGCGCCGGCCGTACCGTGGTTTCGCTGCCCGTCCCGCCCTCCTGCCGGGCGCTGAACAGAGCGCGAAAAGCCACCCGCGCAATCTCCTCCCGCGACAAACGCACCGTGGTCAGCGCCGGCTGGGTGAACGCGCTGATCTGGATATCGTCGAAGCCCACCAGCGACAGGTCCTCCGGCACCCGCAGCCCGCGCTCGTGGATCGCTCCCAGCGCCCCGATGGCCGTCATGTCGTGCGATGCCAGCACCGCCGTCGGCCGCCGCTGCCGCTGCAGCAGCCGGGCCATCGCCGCGTGTCCGCCGTCCACCTGGTGGTTGCCCTCTTCCGTCATCCCCGCGCCCATCCCGCTTCGCTCCAGGCTGGCCACAAACTCTTCCCGCCGCAGCCGCGCCGACCGCAGCGTCATCGGCCCGGAAATGAAGGCGATCTCCCGGTGCCCCAGCCCGAGGATGTGCTCTACCGCCGCGTCCACCCCCGCCGCGTAATCCACCACGATGTTGCTGGTCAGCGAACCCACCGTGCCCGTGTCCAGAAACACCAGCGGGATCGCCCGGCTGCGGAACTCCGTGATCAGCCGCTCGTCCATCTCCGAAGTCATGATGGCCACGCCGTCCACCTTGCGCTGCAGCATCCGGCTTACGCACACCTGCATCCGCGCCGGATCGTAATTCGTGTTCGCCACCAGCACTTCCTGCCCGTACTGCACCGCGATGTCCTCGAAGCTCTTCACCAGCTCCGGGAAAAACGGGTTCGTGATGTCGGAAATGATCAGGCCGTACAGGCTGCTCCGCCCCGAACCCAGCGCTCGCGCCCAGGTGTTGGGATAAAATCCCAGCTTCTCGATCGCGCGCTGCACCCGCTCCTTGGTGGCCGGCGTTACCTTGTCCGATCCGTTGATCGTCCGCGACACCGTCGCCGTCGACACTTTCGCCAGCCGTGCCACTTCCCGGATGTTCATAGCAGCCTCGCCCCGCTCTACTCGCCCGTTATATTCGATTGCGCGCCAAAGAGGAAACCGGGCATTGCCCTGCGAATCGGAACCATGGCACCCCCGCAATCACCGAAATAGCCGGAATCCTTCCCCGGCCGGCGTCATCGAAAGTTTCAGAACAGGAGAACTGAACATGGCGGCGTTCTGTGGTTGCTGCGGAGCTGAAATTACCTCGAAGGCCGAAGTCTGCATCGTCTGCGGCACACCTCGTCATGGAATGATGAAACCGGCGCCGAACTCCGACGATCTGTTCGCCGGCCCCGCGCCCAATTCGCTAACGCTCTTCGACCCGCCCTGCTGCGCCCGCAAATAAATCGATATTGCGTTTCGCTTACTTCGTGCTCGCCGCTCCCAACGTTCCCGTCACGCCCTTCCCCTCTTCGACGGTGTAGATCCGATCCATCCCCGGCAACGCGACCTTCTCCACCGCGCCATCCGGCCAGTGAATCTCCACCGCAT
>JBAUGH010000046.1:0-3417 GCA_049679565.1 Acidobacteriaceae bacterium | reverse complement strand
GCTTTGTGCACATCCTCGGCTACCCGCCGTACTTTGTCACCATTCTGGGCTTTTGGAAGTTGACCGGCGCCCTTGCCATCCTGGCGCCGCGCTTTCCGCGGCTGAAGGAATGGGCGTATGCGGGGATTTTCTTCGATCTGACCGGCGCGGCCGCCTCCTGTGCCGCAGTCGGCGGCTACGGCGCGTACGGCTTTCACGTCATTACTCCTCTGCTGCTGGCGGTTCTCGCTGTGGCGTCGTGGGCGCTGCGGCCGGCCAGCCGTAAAATCGGGACCCTCATTCCAGTAAAAAACGGAGAACTGCAATGAAAATCAAACTCACCACCGTGTACGTGGACGATCAGGAAAAGGCCCTGCGCTTCTATACCGCAGTGCTGGGCTTTGTGAAAAAAGCCGATTTCAGCAACGGACCGTTTCGCTGGCTCACGGTCGCCTCAGCCGAGGACCCGAACGGCACCGAGCTGCAGCTGGCGCTCAACAACAACCCCGCGGCCCAGGCTTTCCAGCAGGCTCTCTTCCAGCAGAACCAGCCCGCGGCCATGTTCTTTACCGACGATGTGCAGGGCGATTACGAGCGCATGAAACCCCACGGCGCCGAGTTCACCATGCCGCCCACGGATGTGACCGCCTCGAAGATCGCCATGCTCAAAGACACCTGCGGCAACCTCCTGCAGCTCACGCAGCTCAGGCAGTGGCAGGGTTGACCCCGAGGAGGCGCGGCTAGGGCCCGGCGGGGCCATGCGTGCTGGGCGCGATGATCACCACGCCGGTCATCTGGTCGTGCCCTTTGCCGCAGGCGATCGAGCAGCGCATGGCATAGGTCCCCGGCTTCTCTGCCAGGAAGCGAACCAGCGCGGGCCTGCCGGGCTGCACCGGCTCGTTGATGGCGAGGGCGGGGACGTTGAAGCCATGCTCCACGTCGGCGCTGTGAACGATCAGTTCCACGTGCGCGCCCTGGGGAAGCAGGATGCGGTTGGGAACGATGGCCCACTTCTTCATCACCACCGTCATGACCAGATTGGGCGGCCCGGAGTAGGTTGGAGTCTTTCGGCATCCGGCGATCATCGAAAGAAGCAAAGGCACTGTCGCGAGAAGAGCGCTCCCCGCCTTGAGCCGGCCTTTTGCCGGTGCGGGGGGATGCCGTTTACACTGGAGGTCAGGCCCCTTGTCCGCTGCAACGATAATTCTGAAGCCAATCATGTCTACTTCCATCCAACCACAGGGAACGGCTGAAGTTCATCCTGACGTCCTGCTGGTAGCGCGGGCGCGGCAGGGGGATATGGCGGCGTTCGAGAAGCTGGTGCGGCAATACGACCGCCAGGTTTTCCGGATCGCCAATCATATCGTGCAGAACCGCGAGGACGCCGAGGACGTAGTGCAGGACGCCTTCCTGAAGGCGTACGAGAAGCTCGACCAGTTCCAGGGTAACTCAAAGTTCTATACCTGGCTGGTGCGCATCGCGGTGAACGAATCGCTGATGCGTCTGCGCAAGCGGCGGACCGGGCGGATGGTCTCGATTGACGAAGACGTCGAGACGGAAGAAGGATCGATGCCGCGGGACCTGGCCGACTGGAGCCCGGACCCCGAGGCGTTGTACGGCCAGTCGGAAATGGCCGATATTTTGCGGAAGACGATTCAGGGTCTGCCGCCGGGATTCAGGGTGGTGTTTGTGCTGCGGGACGTCGAAGGCTTGTCAACGGAAGAAACGGCGGAGTCGCTGGGATTGAGCATCCCGGCGGTGAAATCGCGGCTGCTGCGTGCGCGGCTGCAACTGCGGGAGCGGCTGGCGCGGTACTTCAAACAGCGCGGCGGCCAGCCGAAACAGGACGGTGCCAGGTGACCTGCACTGAGTTCCTGGCCCAGCTCGACGAAATGCTCGACCCGCGTATGACCGGCCCGCTGCGCACCGACCTCGAGGAGCACCTGCGCAGCTGCGAGCACTGCGAGATCACACTCAACACCACGCGCAAGACGATTGAGATCTACCGCAGCCACGAGCTCTACGAGCTGCCCGACGATCTGCGGGAGCGGCTGCATAAGGCCATTCTGGCCAAGTGCAGGAAGTGCTAGGGACAGATCCCAGGTTCCAGGTTGGAGGTTACAGGGCGCCCGGTGATGCGGGCGCCTTTGCCCTTTTGGGGCAAGGACCCCGATTCAGCGCGCTGGTTCCGGCAGTCACCAAAAGGTGGAATCGCACGAATGGGCCGTAATCCCTAGAATTTCGACTATGGGTGGCCACGCGGCGGTTTCGAAGGCGCCGGGAAAATTCCGCCTCAGCGACGCGGCGATCGGAGCCGCGGTGGCGCTGGCCTTTTCCTCGACGGCGCTGTTCATGGCCGCGATGCTGCTGATGCCGAAGCTGGCGGGATCGCGGGATTATGTCGTCTACTGGGCGACCGGGCAGCAGCTGGTGCACCACGCCGATCCATTCGATCCGCGGCTGATGAATGCCGTCGAGCACTCGACCGGGTTCAGCGCGCCGGGCACCTTCTACATGCGGAATCCGCCGTGGAGTTTGCCGCTGGCGTATCCGCTGGGATTTTTCAGCGCGCGGGCGGCGGCGCTGCCGTGGTCTCTGCTTCTGCTGGGGCTGCTGGTGCTTTCGGCCCGCATGCTGTGGCAGATGTTCGGGCCGACCGAAACCCGGCTGGACCTGCTGGCGTACTTCTTCCCCCCGGCGCTGATCTGCGTGATCCTGGGGCAGACATCGCTGTTTCTGCTGCTGGGTCTGGTGCTGTTTCTGCGCCTGCATCGAACGCGGCCGTTTGCCGCGGGAGCGGCGCTGTGGCTGTGCACGCTGAAGCCGCATCTCTTTGTTCCCTTCGGGCTGGTGCTGCTGGCGTGGATCGTGGTTCGCCGTCGCTGGCGGGTGCTGGCGGGAGCGGTGACGGCGCTGGCCGCCAGTTGCGCGGTCACCGCGCTGATCGATCCGGCAGCCTTTCACCAATACTTGTATTGGGCCGCGCATTCCGGCATTTCGAACGAATACATTCCCTGCCTCAGCGTGGAACTGCGCACCGTGATCGATCCTCAGGCGAAGTGGCTGGCGTTTGTGCCGGTGGTGCTGGGGTCGATCTGGGGCCTGGCGTACTTCTGGCAGAATCGCGAACGCTGGGACTGGGTGGAACAGGGCAACGTGCTGATGCTGGTCTCGCTGCTGGTTGCGCCGTACTGCTGGATCTACGACCAGTCGCTGGCGCTGCCGGCGCTCATGTACGCGGCCTGGCGCGCCGCCCGGGGAACCCAGCTGACGGTGCTGGCGGCGCTCTTCATCCTGGTGGAGGCGGAGACGTTTCTCGCCTTCTGGGAAGCGCACGCGTTTTATGTGTGGGTGGCTCCGGCCTGGCTCGCGTGGTATCTGTGGGCGCGGCGCTCGCCGCAGCATGCCGAGGCGGCGGGGATGGAAGCGGCCCAGGTT
>JBAUGH010000045.1:0-2882 GCA_049679565.1 Acidobacteriaceae bacterium | reverse complement strand
CCTCACCGGCTCGCTCGACGCGGATCGCAAACGCGAGGCCCGGCGCCGGATCTTTCAGGGCGAGGCCGACCTGGTGATCGGCACCCACGCGCTCATCGAGGAGAAGGTGGAGTTCGCGCGCCTGGGCCTCGTGGTCGTCGATGAACAGCACCGCTTCGGCGTGCTGCAGCGCTTCCGTCTGATGCGCAAAGACAACGCTGAACCGGATGTGCTGGTGATGACCGCCACGCCGATTCCCCGCACGCTGGCGCTCTCGCTCTATGGCGACCTTGACCTGAGCGTGCTCGACGAGCTGCCGCCCGGACGCACGCCCATCGTCACCCGCCAGGTCAGCGACGAGCGCGCTGAGGAAGTCTGGGACTTCGTGCGCAAGCAGGTGAAGAAGGGCCACCAGGCGTATGTGGTCTACCCGGTGATCGAGGGGCCGAAGGACGATCAGCCCGAGCTGGACTTCGCCATCCCCGACGAAGCGCCCGAACCGGAGCCGGAGAAAAAACCGGCAAAGAAGGCTGCCGCGAAGCCCAAAGCCGGATCCAAAACCAATGCCCTGTTTCCGAAACTGCCGCTCAAGTCCGCAACCGATATGTACGAGCGGCTGCGCGCACAGGAGCTGGCCGGATTGCGCGTGGGCCTGCTGCACGGGCGGCTCGATGCCGATGAGAAAGATGTCGTGATGCGACGCTTCCAGCGCGGCGAGATCGACGTGCTCATCGCAACCACGGTCATCGAAGTGGGCGTGGATGTGCCCAACGCAACCGTCATGGTCATCGAGCACGCGGAGCGGTTTGGGCTGGCGCAGCTGCACCAGCTGCGCGGCCGCGTGGGCCGCGGCGGCGCAAAGTCGTACTGCATTCTGATGACCGGCGGGAAGATTTCCCCTCACGCGGAGGAGCGGCTGGCGGCGATGGTGCGGACGCAGGATGGCTTCGAGTTGGCGGAGCTGGACCTCGAGCTGCGAGGCCCAGGCGAATTCTTCGGCACCCGCCAGGCCGGGCTGCCGGATTTCCGCGTCGCCAATCTGGTGCGCGACCGCAAGCTGCTGGAGCTGGCCAAAGTGGAGTCGGCCCGCTTCGTCGCCAGGGCCGAATCCGAAGCCACCGAGGAGGAGCGCGCGCGCATCCGTGCAAGGCTGCAGGGACTGTGGCAGCGGCGCTACGGGCTGGCCGAAGCGGGCTAGAGGACCGGCCGGCTAGCGCACCAGTACCTTCCAGAGCGCGACAACGGCCACGACAACGGCGCCAATCCCGTAGACCCACGCGCGGCCTTTCATCAGCTTGTCGTTATAGGGCATGCGACTCCTCGCAATCTGCGGACATTCTAACCCTGGGCACGGTTCGCGTGGGCTCCGCCGAATGCAGCGCCGAGGACCTATTGCCCGTAGCTCAGATTCGCCTGCCCCACCATCTCCCGCTTCGGATGCATCAGGTATTGCAGCAGCGCGGCCAGCAGGAATGAAACCACCGCGCTGACGCACCCAAAGAACAGTTGCGAGGCCGGGGAGCTGGTAAAGCGAACGAACTGGTCCCGCACGATGCCGTTGATCATAAAGATAAGCATGGAATTTCGCCCGATCTCCAGCAGATAGCGGTTATTGCGGAATACCCCGCGTACCGGGATATACATCCACAGCGCCAGCCACAGTGCGGCAATGAAGGTGAAGGGCCAGAAGTCCGCGAAGCGACATCCCAGCACGAAGGCCATCGCCGCCACCAGCGCGCACTTGCGATTCAGCTGGATGGGATAGCGAGCGGCCAGAATCCCAAAGCAGAGCACCGGCATGCGGCCCACAGGAGTCATGAACAGGTTGATGGACCAGTGCGCCAGGATCGGGTTAGCGCCCGCCGTGGCGATCATCGACAGGCCGGCCAGCGCCACCAGGCTCCGCCATCCGAAGCGGTTCGTCATCCAGCGCAGCAGGGTCCACAGCGCATAGAACTGCACGACGAAAGGAATGAACCACCAGGGGCCGACCGGCGGCAGGCCGTATCCAAGAAGGGTCGACAGGCCCAGGAACATCAGCACCAGTTCCAGCCCGATTTGCCCCATCGCATGCAGCGAGCCCAGATGCAGGCTCACCGCGAGAAACCACGGAAGCACCACCAGACCCATCGCGGGATACAGCTTCTTCACCCGTCCCCACAGAAACCGGGCCCACGGCGCCGGATCGTCCCAGTGGCTCATCGACAAGCCGTAGGCCGACAGGAAAACGAAGACCTGCACGCCGAAGTGGCCAAAGAAAGAGAAGATCGCCTGGATCGCAAGATCGGGCTGCACCACCGTGTGCAGGAACACCGGGAACCGCGCGGGATCGAACGTGAACTCGTTCTGGCGAGCCGGGCTCACAAAGTGGAAGAAGTTGTGAAAGACGATGGCAGCGATGGCCAGGCCCTTCAGGACGGTAGTGTCGCGGCGGTCCAGCGCGCGGATCATGCCGGCCTCCCGGAGGCGCAGGCTCCGCTCAGGCCGGCGGACCGGGCCGGAGTGCCCACGCACGCATTCGTCCCTCGGAGTTGGGGAGAATCAGCGAACGAAGAACCATGCATACGACAGAAAGCCAGGCAGAAAAGCAGCATCCTCAACCTCGTTCAGGGGCCGGGGGCCTGGTGGCCACTTTCCATGGTGACCACGGTAACTCTTTGTTATCCAGTAGGATAGTAAACACAACTTCCGGAATCAGACACAGTTATGGCAGCTTTGTCTCGGTTTGTCACGGGAAAAAAGTGGCCGATCAGGTGGAGGGTTGGGGCTTCGCGGGTAGAGTTGAGAAATCAGAAGTTTAGCGATCCGGGAGGGGTGTATGAGACAGGACAACGCTGCAGTCATTCGTCGGTTTGTGGATCAGGTGATTACCCGGGGCGAGATCGAGCGGGCGGGCGAGTTCG
>JBAUGH010000044.1:0-2659 GCA_049679565.1 Acidobacteriaceae bacterium | reverse complement strand
CTCCAGCTCGCGGTCGAGCCAGCTGGAGCGGCGGCGGGCGACGTAGGCGTTCTTCAAATTCAGCCGGTTGAAGGGATGGCCGTTCTCCCAGAGCTCGAGGACCGCTTGCCCAAGAAGAACCCCGGAGCACCAGGCCTCGTCGACACCCGATCCGGTGAGGCTGTTGGTGGTACCCGAGCCTTCGCCGATGCGCGCGCAGCCGTCGAGCGCCAGAAAGGGCTCGCCCTGGCGCCCGGATTCCTGCAGAGATTTGGCGCCCCAGGAGCGCAGACGGCCGCCTTCGAGGAATCGCCAGAGGTAGGGATGCTGGATGAAGTGCTGTAGATAGCGCCAGACGCTGCGGACAGGGCTGTCGAACCAGGAAGGCACGAGGATGCCGACCGAAGCGACCCGTCCAGGATGGACGTAGAGGAAGCCAAAGATTTCCGGCTCCGGATAGCCGAGGGTGTGGAAGACGGCGCCGGGGGGCAGATCCGTCTTTTCCGGCAGGTCGATGACCATCTTCATGCCGAGGGCCCATTCGCGGCGGGCGTTTCCTTCGGGCAGGCCAAAGAGGCGATCGAGGTGCTGGCCGACGGCGCCGACCGGGCCGTCGCCGACGACGGTGAGGGCGGCGCGGATGTCCATGCCGGGCGTGAAGCCGATGCCGGGGAGGCCTGCGGCGTCGGTGCCCTGATCCATGAGGCGGATACCGGTGACACGGCTGCCGTCGACCAGCGGCTCGGCGACGGGCGACGCGGGCCAAATCTGCACATTGCCTTCGGAAAAGAGCTGCGAGGCGACCCCTTGGGTGAACTGGCCCACGGAGAGCACGAAGCCGGACTCTTTGCGGAGGAAGGGCGGAATCCAGGGCAGCTCGATTGCCTGATGGCGCATGCGCACCGCGGGGCGGAGCAGGCGGAGGAGGCCATCGACGGCGCGCAGAGGCAGCGAGCGGCGGCTGGCGCCATGGGGGTCGAGGAGGTAGACGAGCTTCTCCGCAGCGACTGATGCGGCCATGGGAATCTGCGCGGGATCGAAGTCGGGGAAGCTCGAGCGCAGGGCGCGGCCGCGGGTGACGACGCCGGAGACGCCGAAGCCGACATCGTCCGAGCGCTCGTAACAGAGAACCTGAGGCGGCAGGCCAGGGGCAGCGGTGCTGGCCAGCGATGGATTGGCGGCGATGCCGCGCGACAGCGTGGTCAGGAAGCCGGCAGTAGCGGGGCCGAAGCCGACGCAGGCAATGTCGACATCGACAGAGGCGCGGTCGGGAGCGGGATGGATCGGGTCAGCGATGGAGCGCTCCTGGCATGTCTATCGGGGATAGTCGGCGACTTCGGGAATCATGACCGCGGACAGGGCGCGCGCCGCACGATCCTTGGCGAGCTGCGAGCCGGTGAGACATAGATCGAGTTGGTTGCGGAGGCGCTGGAAGGCTGCGTTCTCGCCGCACTGGGCGCAGGGTCCGGCCTTTTCGGGATGGCTGCCGTCGGGCTGGATGACGTCGAGCGCATAGGCGGCGATGCCGGGCGCGCAGGACTCCCATGCGTCGAGCTCTTCGCCGAGGAAGCAGCCTTTGTGATCGGGATCGTCCCAGCGGGGATGGCGGTTGTAGCCGTAGACCAGCTCGGCGCAGATGCGGCCCGCTTCGCCCGCGGCGTGGGCAGCCTGGACGTGGCAAAGGTCGGTGAGGAACTGCGCGGTTCCGGCCAGCGACTCATCGGCGCCGGCGGTGGCAGCGGTTTTCAATTCGACGGCGTCGAGGATTTGCTGGCGGGAAGCGAGCAGCCAGCAGAGCGTGTCGGCCAGGCGGAAGGTGACGCCCTGGCGGGCGTTGCTGTAGAGCTTCGTTCCTTCGGCGTCGGCGGTGGTTTGCAGGTGCTCGAGGGTCCAGAGCCACAGCTTCATGGCCGAGGCGAGTCCGCAGGCGCCGGTGGCAGGATCGGAGGCGGCGATGCGGCGCATGTCGGCAATCCACAAGCGGAATTGTTCGAGGAACAGCTCGTGGGTCATGGTGACGATGAGGTTGCGGCGCTGCACCGCCTCGGGACCTTCGTAGGTGGCTTCGAGCTGGGCGTCCATCCATTTGTAGGCGAGGAAGCCGGGACAGTCCTCGGTGATACCGTAGCCGCCCATCAGGCTGAGGGCTTCGCGCATGGCGTTAGCGCCGGTGCCGGTGTTCCACAGCTTGGCAGCGGGGCAAAGCACCGCGGCCACGGCGTCGGCGAGGACATAGCGGAGGATCGGGTCGGGTTCGGGGGAGGAGGGCTGAGTTGCGGCCTGATGCAGATGCTCGAGAGCCGCCGGCCAAAATCCTTTCAGCCATTTCAGCTCGGCGCGATTGCCGCGAATGCCGGCGTCGGCCAGCGCCGCGTCTTTTTGCTTTTCCAGCGGATCGAGCTCGTCGTACAGGCGGGCGGCGGCAAATCCCAGCGCTGCGCCGGCTTCGCCCATAGCCCACACATCGACCAGACGGTGGAGCGTATCTTCTCGCTGCTGGAGCCCGAACTGATGGCGCAGGGACCCGGGCCTGGTCTGGTCGGCACCGCGAAAGCGGTTCCGCTGATAGCGAATGACGGGCTCGACGGCGCTGAGCAGCTTGGCGGAGGTCATCAGCGCCACGGTGACCCGGGTCCGGCGGAAAACGGCTTCGATAATCTCGCTGTGGCTGGAATTGGGG
>JBAUGH010000043.1:0-11874 GCA_049679565.1 Acidobacteriaceae bacterium | reverse complement strand
CGCTCTTCACCACCCTGTGCCGGGAAAATCTGCCAGGCGTGGCCATCACGCACATGGTGGATGAAAGCCTGATCCGCGACACCATCGCCCATGGAGCGCTGCGAAGGCTGACCATCCGGCGGCTGATCTCCATGATTGAGTCGGCCGAGGCGGCCGGAGCGAATGCGGTTCTGGTGACGTGCTCCTCCATCGGGCCGGGCGTCGATCTGGCGAAAGCTCTGTTCGATATGCCGGTGCTGCGGGTGGACGAGGCGATGGCGGAGCGCGCGGTGATCCTGGGACGACGCATCGGCGTAGCCGCCACTCTCAGCACAACCCTGGCGCCCACGGTGGAGTTGATTCGCCGCAAGGCTGCAGAAGCCGGACGCTCCGTGCAGATCGAAGAGGGATTGTGCACGGGCGCCTTCGACGCCGTTCTGGCCGGCGACACGGTGACCCACGATCGCCTGCTGAGTGCGATGCTGCTGGAACTGGCAAGCTGCGTGGACGTGATCGTTCTCGCCCAGGCTTCGATGGCCCGCGTGGTGGAGGCGTTGCCGCCCGATCCCGCGCGGCCGCCCATCGTGGCCAGCCCGCAACTGGGAGTGCTCCGGGCAAAGCAGGTGCTGGACGAGATGGGACGCGGCACGGGCAGCGTCGCTTGAAGCAGCGCTATCGCGTGCTGGCCATGCTGGTGGTTCTGTCCACCATGACCTTTGTGGACCGGCTGGCGATTGCGGTTTTGGGCCCGCGCATCCAGACCGAGCTGCACATTCCGCCGGCGCGATGGGGCTGGGTGCTGGGTGCTTTTGTCCTCGCCTGCGGCCTGTTTGAGATTCCCTCGGGAGCCGCGGGAGACCGTCACGGCCATCGTCGCGAGCTTACACGGATCGTCGTGTGGTGGTCCGTCTTCATGGCGGCGACAGCCGCGTGCTTTCGCTTCTGGCAGCTGGTGGTAGTGCGGTTCCTTTTCGGCGCAGGCGAGGCGGGAGCTTTTCCCAACGCTACGGGAGTGATCGGCCGCTGGTTTCCCCTGCGCGAACGCGCGCGCGCGCAGAGCTGGGTGTGGGCCGCCAGCCGGCTGGGAGGCGCGATCACTCCGCTGTTGCTCGTTCCGCTGCAGGCCGCTTTTGGATGGCGCCGCGTTTTCTTCCTGCTGGGCGCCGGAGGTGTGGTGTGGGCGGTTGTGTGGGCCCTGTGGTTCCGCAACAGCCCGCAGCAGAGCGGCCGCGTCACCCAGCAGGAGCTGGACGAGATTGACCTGACCGCGGCTGAGGATCCGCATCCGCAGATTCCGTGGCGCGAGCTGCTGCGTTCGCGCGCCGTGTGGAACATCAGCCTCGCTTACGGCTGCTATGCATGGGCGTCATGGTTCTACATGGCGTGGTTTCCCACGTGGATCGTTCGCGGCGCGCATTTTTCCGAGCGGGCTATGTCAATGGTTGCAGCCCTGCCGTTCCTTTGCGGCATCGCCGGGAATCTGGCCGGTGGTGTGCTCGGCGACCGCCTGGTGCAGCGCTGCGGCCTCAGGACCGGACGCCGTCTCTTGCTGGGAGGCGCGCTGGCGATCACAGCGGGATTGTTCATCGCGCTGGCCATCGTCCACAAAAAGGCCGCCATCATCGTCCTGGCCTCGGCGGGATTTGGCGTCATGGATCTGATGTTGCCCTCGGCCTGGGCTCTCTGCATGGATATAGGCGGCCGCTTTTCCGGCACCGTCAGCGGCGTGATGAACACCGCCGGCCAATTCGGAGGACTGGCCTGCACCGTGCTCTTCGGCTACATCGTGCGCGCGACGGGAAGTTATCAGGCGCCCATCGCTGTCATTGCGGTCATGCTGCTGGTGAGCGCCGCCATTTTTTCGCGGGTGGACGCCACCCAGCGGTTGAACGGCGCCGGCCTGCCTGCAGGACTGAAGAGTTCGTAAGGTGCGGCCGAGGAGGTCAGGCGCCGAGGCGCACCTGCTCGAAGAAGTTCTCGCACCCTGCCTGGCCGCCTTTGAGCGTCACTTCCAGACCCTCCAGATCGACGTCGGCTGAATGGGCTCGGCAGAGCGGCGCGCCGGGCGAGAGCGGGGCAAGCCAGGTCAGCGCAAAGATATTCAACTGCTGCACCGCGTGGCTCGCCGTATCGCCGCCGGCAATGGCAATGCGCCGCACGCCGGTTTCGCGAATCAGATCGCCGAGGAGCCGGCCCAGATGGAGAGAGAGTCGTAGAGCCAGTTCCGCGGGCAGTGGCTCCTGAGGACCTCGCGCGCTGCAGAGCAGCACGCTTTTGCCGGTGCGGGTAGCGGCGACCGTGGCGGTGCGAGCTTCAGCGAGGATGCGATCGGCGCCGGACTCGAGTTTGCGAGGGCTGACAGGGATGACCACGAAACCGGCTGCCTCGGCCCGCTGGATCTGCCGCTCCGTCACCGGGGAGCAGCTGCCGGAGAGGGCAAGAATCCGATCCATCGCAGGCGCGGATGGAGTTTCGGGTGCCGGGCCGATGACTCCGGATTCGCGCCACTCGGCGAGCAGAGCCCAGGTGAGTCCGGAGCTCCCGACGGCGAAGAGTGGAGGGTCCTGCGCCAGCGCGGCAAGAAGACGCCCGGTGCGGAGCAGGTCCGACTCGTCGAGGCCGTCAATCAGCAGCGCCGAAATTGTTCCCGCGATCCCCGAGCTGATCCGGGCTGGCTCGAGCGCGCGCAATCGAGTGAGATCCAGCAGCGCGAGGGTCCGGCTGGTCTGGCGGGCGAGATGAACCCGCAGGTCGGCCTCGTGCATGGGCGTAACCGGATGGCAGCTCATCACCGGATGGCGGTCGATGCGGAATATCTCGCCGTGCGTGGTTGCAAAGAGGTTTCCGAAGAGCAGATAACGGCCCAGATGCGGCGCGGCGGCAACAATGGGAACGGTGCGCGTGGCGAACAGGTCCTGGCCGATCTCGAGCGCTTGTCCGATGCTGCCGATATGCGCGGCGCTGTCGAAGGTGGAGCAGACTTTGTAGTGGCAAACGCGCGCCCCCAGGCCGCGCATGAATTCGAACGCCGCCGGCAGATTTTCACGCATCCATTGCGGATCGCGGCTGCGGCTTTCGCCCGCCAGTCCGATGGCGGCGCTCTTCGCGAAGGGAGCCAGATCTTCGGGCGTGGGGCGGCGGAGGAAGAGCACGCCGGAGACCTGAGCCCGCCCCAGCGCGTCGAGCACGTCCGTGGAGCCGGTGAAATCGTCGCCGTACCAGGCGTAGCGCGGGGCGGGATGAGCGGGGGAATTCATGCGCCCGAGCCGAAGGCGCCGAGGGCGGTGCGCAACTCGGCATGCGTGGCAGCGAATTCGCTGAGAGGAAGTCCGGCGACAGCCGCCTCCCATGCCTGGTGCAGGCTGGCGACGCCGGCCGCGGGTCCCATGGGATGGGCCATGATGCCGCCCCCACAGGCGAAAATCAGATCGCTGCAGCCGACGGCCTGGTACGTCGGCGGCGCCTGCTTCGCAGATTGTCCGGACGAAAAGACAGGCATAATCTCGCAGCCCGGACGCGGCGGGGCAAACATCGGCGTCAGGCATGCACGCGCCGAAGCGATCACTGAGGCGTTGTCCTCGCAGAATTTGTTGTCGATCCCGTTGACGTGGAGGTGGTCTACGCCTGCCAGCCGCCAGAACTTCTGGAAGGCTACAAAGCTCATGCCGATCGCCGGGCTGCGGCCGAGCATGCCCCATCCATTGCGATGGCCGTGAATCGCAACCTGGGCATGGCGACGCACCACCGTCATCGCAGGCAGACCGATGCTGTTCACGCTCACCATGGCGCAGATGCCTTCGGCGCGATGAATGAGATCGAGGCGCTGCAGCATCTCATCGATCTCACCGGTCATGTTGACGGCGTACATCACCCGCTTGCCGGTGCGGTCGGCATGGCGATGGAGCACCTCCATCACCCATGCGAGACGCTCCGCGAACGGGCTATGCGGCCCGTTGGACTGCAACTCATCATCCTTGATGAAGTCGATGCCGGCTTCCGCCAGCATCCGCACCTCCTCGGCAGTGGCCTGCGGCGCAAGGCCGATGCTGGGCTTGAGGATGGTCCCGATGATGGGGCGCCCGTAGACACCGCACAACTGTCGCGTCCCGGCGACGCCGAACTGCGGTCCCGGATAGCGATCCGCAAACTCCCCGGGCAGCGAAATGTCCAGCAGTCTGAGGCCGGAGAAAGGTTTCAGCTCGAAGAGATTGCCCGCTACCGTGGCGAGAAGGTTCGGCAGCGATGGCCCGATATTATCGAGCGGCCAGGAGACCTCCACTTCCGCCGTCCGGCGTACAGGGTTCGACGAACTCTTTGGAAGGCCGGAACCGGGAAGGGAAGGGCGATCGACGATGCCGGATTCGCGGATGCTTTCGACGCGCGCGGCATAGCGTTCGCGCAGCTCGTCGGTTTCGCCCGGAACCCGAACGAAGGTGCCGGTCGACTGCTCGCCCGCCATGGTCGCGGCGGCATCCTCCAGAGGAAACGCGGTCTCGATGCAATAGCGCGCGCGAATTCGACTCGGAGCTGGCGCGGTCGCGTGTACGGGCTCAGATGTTTCTGTCATGGGCGGAAAAACAGGCGGCGCAGATCGGTTTGTGGACGATAGACCCGTGCTTGAGTTCACCCTCCCGAGGCTGACGCCCGAAGAGGATCCCTCGCGCTCCTTCCGCACCCGGGCACATGTTGGCTGGAATCTCAACTCTCATTAGTGAAAAAAGATTTCTATTGACAGCCCTGCTCCCGACATTCTAGATTTTCCGGCATTTGCGGGGTCCTGCCTTTGGCGCCCCCAAAAGTGTAGCTCAGAATTCCGGCGACCGCTCCACAGCGCCGTATTTCGCGGATGGTTCGCGAGGGCGAAAGAAGGACCCGGCGGCGGGCGGAGGTTTGCGGCAGGGTCCCAGGCAATGGAGAACGTGTAAGCAGCGTGTAAAAAGAGATTTTAGTAATAAAATTTTGTGATCCCACCCTGCCCCCTGCCGACGGTGAGGGGCCCAGGGCCAGGATCACGCAGCGCGCGAAAGGAGGCCTCTGTGAGTTCGAATCAATGGCTCAGAATACTGCGGTGGGGCGGATTGGCGAGTCTGGTGTGGGCGGCATTATGCATCCATGCCCAGAACACAACCAGTTGCGCCATCACCGGGACGGTCACCGACACGACCGGGGCGGTGCTGCCCGGCGTCGAGGTCCAGGTTACGAATCAGGCCACCGGCGTTTCCACCGTGGAGAAAACCAACGGTGATGGCTACTACACAGCCGAGCCGCTCCCGCCGGGCGATTACTCGATCAGCACCAGGAAGGATGGATTCAGGAGCGTCATTGTCCGCGACATCCACCTCGACCCCGGCCAGCGCCGGGGCACCGACCTGAAGCTGGTGGTTGGAGCGGTGTCCGCAACCGTCTCGGTGGAAGCCGATGCTGTGGCCGTCCAGACGGAGAGCGCTGAACTGGGCGGCACGATTTCCGAAAAGGAAGTGGCCAACCTCATGCTCAACGGCCGTAACTTCCAGACCCTCGCCCTGATCGTGCCCGGGGTCAGCGCGGCCAGCGGCGCAAATGCCCTGCCCAATTACGGTGAGGGCGGCTATCTGGGCCAGACCGAAATCGTAGTCGGTGGGACTTCGATCGAGAAGACGACCTATTCCCTCGACGGGCTTTTTGATATGGACCCCAACGCCCTGATCAACGTCAACGTCGTCCCCACCATCGATTCCATCTCCGAGGTCAGAATCCTCAAGGACAACTACAGCGCCCGTTACGGAATGGCGGGCTCGGGTCAGATCCTGGTGGAAACCAAAAGCGGCGGCAGCACCTTCCACGGCGGCGGCTATGAGTACGTGCGCAATAACTACATCGGGACGGCCAAGCCCTATACCACCCCGCCCAGCCAGGGAATCGCCGCGCTGCACTACAACATCTTCGGCTTCACCCTGGGTGGACCGGTCATGATTCCCCACCTGTATAACAGCGATCGCTCGAAGAAGACCTATTTCTTCGCCGGCGGCGAGTGGCGCATCAATCATTATCCGGCCGCCATCCACACCCGCAACATGATCCCCCAGGCCATGCGCAACGGCGACTTCAGCGCCAGCCCTTCGCTGACCAACACCGCCAACTGCCCGAACGGCCTCAAGCCCTGTCTGTCGCTGACCTCCGGCAGCCAGAGCCTGCTCAGCACCTACCGCGGAATCAACCCCTCGACCTGCATCACCGCCGACACCAGCGGCCGCTACGATCAGCTCAACCCCTCCTGCATGGACCCGGTCGCCGTGGCCCTGATGAAAGCCTACTGGCCGCTGCCCAATGACACCGGCAGCAGCATCAACTACATCAACAACGGCACCGAGCAGGACTCGCAGAACGATTACAACTGGCGCATCGATCAGAACATCGGCGACAAAAATCAGATCACCGGACGCTGGACCTCGGAAGAAGTCAACAATCTGCGTCCGTCGCGCAACTACAACGACCCGGCGCCCAGCCCCGGTTCGACGGTCTACAGCCGCGGCTTGAATGCCATGGTTCGCTGGACCGCTGAGTTCACCCCCAATGTGACCAATACCATGCAGGGCGGCGAGACCTTCAACAAATGGCTGCTGGGCGTGACTAACTACCAGATGCCCAGCGGCGTATCGATCGCCCAGGCCTTCTCCAACGCGGATCCCCTGAACCGCATTCCGGATATCAGCGTGAATGGCGGCGGAACCTGGGCGTGGCTGGGCGTCGGCGCGCAGCCCAACTACGTCCACGACGGTGTGGGCATCGCGTCGGATGACTTCAGCTGGCTGCGCGGCAGGCATTTCATCGAGGCCGGCATCCTGTATCTGTTCACCGTTCGCCATGTTAATGCCAGCGCTTTCCCCATGGGTAACTTTAGCTTTACCGGAGCGAACGCAGGCGACTCGGCCGCCGATTACATGCTCGGTCTGGATGCCACTTATCAGCAGACCAACGAGCAGGCCTCAGGGCGCTTCCATAACCGCTGGTTCGAGAGTTATGTCGAGGATGACATTAAGCTCAACCCCCGGCTAACTGTCAACCTGGGCGTCCGCTGGAGCTATTACCGCCCGACCTGGGAAGAGGGAGACCAGGTCACTAACTTCAACCCAGCTACCTGGGTCGCCGGCCAGGCGCCGGCTATAGGCCTCACCGGACATGAAACCCTTAACGCCTCCAACCAGCCTCTGACCACGTCAGGCTCGGTCGCTAATCTGACCAACGGCCTGGTGTACGCCGGCCTGGGTGGCACCCCCCGCGGCTTCGACAATCCGACGAAGGCCAGCTTCGGGCCCCGCGTCGGCTTTGCTTACCGCCTGACGAATGACGGCAAGACTTCCATGCATGGCGGATTCGGCGTGGGGTATACCCAAATCGCTCTGCTGGAAACTTCGTCCCTGATCTCCAACCCGCCTTTCGTGCAGAGCACGACCCTCACCAACAGCCTGCTCAGCCTTCCCACAGCGGGCGGAGCCGCCAGCGCGCCAGGCATTCCCAGCCTTACCGTCATCGGACCGGACTACCGTCCGACCGAAACCAAAACCTACAGCCTGGCTGTCGAGCGGCAGCTCCTCCCCAGCGCGGTGGCCCAGATCGCTTATGCCGGCAGCATTTCGCAGCATGTTATGGCAGAGGGATACAGCTATAACTTCCCGCTCAACGGCACCACCGCGGGTACGCCGGCCTGCGCCGCCAACGGGAACAACCCGGCCAACAGCAGTAGTTATGCAGGGCCTCCCGCAACCCCGTACCAGTACGATCCATGCCTGAATACCGGCAGCGTTTCCACCCTCTACTACGCGCCCTATCCCGGATACGGATCGATTACCGGAACCAACAACGGCGGGGTCGCCAATTACAACGGCCTGCAGACCGGCCTGGTCTGGAAACAGCGCGACCTCACCCTGAATGCTGCTTACACCTACAGCAAGGCGCTCGAAGATGTGCAGCCGTCGAATCCCGGCGCCAACGGCACCGGCGTGGGCTACGATCAGTCGGCGTCCTTCCAGGATCCGCGCGACAAGATGCTGGACTACGGCGCTCCCGACTTCGATCGCCGGCACGTCTTCACCTCGGCGTGGGTTTATGAGATGCCGTTCTTCCGGCATTCCAGCAACGTGCTGGCCCGCGAAGTGCTGTCCGGCTGGGCGACCTCCGGACTTGCGGTTCTGGAGAGCGGGCTGGGCGTAACGCCTTCTCTCGCGGTCGGGAATGCCGGCCTGGCCACGCGTCCCAACCAGATCGCCGCAGTTACTCACCCCAGCGACGGGAAAACCAACCTGGGACACGGCAGCTACTTCAGCGCGTCCTCATTCCAGGCGCCGGCATGGGGCCAGTTCGGCGACGCTGCCCCTGGAGTCGTCCGCGGACCGCGGGAAATCGCCTTCAATACCGCTCTGGACAAGAACTTCCCTATCACCGAACGCGTTGGCTTCAAACTCCGCGTCGAGGCCTTCAACCTTTTCAACCATCCCAACACTATCGTCCAGGGTGTGTGGAGCGGTCCCACAAGCTCATTCGGCGACGTCATCGGAGCGGGCGATCCACGCCAGATGGAGTTCTCCCTCCGAGCTACTTTTTAGCCAGTCGTTTGAGAGCCTCCCGGGGAGAGCTACCGCTCTCCCCGACTTTTTAGCCGCGTAGCTGACGATCCGTCTGCACTGCCGCCTGTCCTGCTCGATTGCCCCCGCTGCGCTTCGCTGGAACCGCCGGGACGGCCAGGAAAGGGACGGGAATGAAAGGTCCCCGCGCCGCGGCGCATCACTCGACTTCAGCGGTAAGCCGCAGTGGCGTGAGCCCCAGGGCCTCGGTGATTGCTTTGGCGTAACGCTGGACCACATGGATCAACTGGCGCTCGCGTCCGGAGTTGGCGCCCCCCGGAATCACCGGCACCGCAAGTGCCGCCGTGACCCCGACGTGGGGATTGCCCACCGGACAGCAAATGTCGTACCCCGTGCGCCGCGTGCTGAGCGCCATCAGATAGCCCGAGCGCCGAATCTGCGCCAGATCCGCAGCCAGAGCTTTGCGTTCCTGAACGCTCATCTGCGCGTGGGTCGGGTCGGCGTCGAGGAAGCGCTGGCGAGCCGGTTCCGCCAGCCATGCGATCAGAACCCGCCCCGACGCCGTGTTCAAAGGCTGGGTGCGGTACCCCACCTCGATCGACAGCCGCACCGGTTCCGGGCTCTCCGCCTGCGCGATGACCAGCAGCATCGGTCCGCTGAGCACGCTCAGATGGCAGGACTCGTGAACCGCATCGGCCAGCTCGCGCATATGCAGTCCGGCTGCAGCCAGCAGCTGGTCCACCGGCGAGTGGGTGTGGGCCAGCTCATACAGGCGCAGCGTCAGCCGGTAACCGTCCGATATCGGGTCGCGCGTAATGTAGTTGCGCCGCTCCAGCGCGTTCAGCATTCTGAACAGCTCGCTTGGCGTGCGCTTGAGCGACCGCGAAAGGTCGGTGAGACTCTGCGGCCCTTCGGCCGCCGCCAGCGCCTCCACGATATCGAGACCCTTGTCCAGCGCGGGAACTGAATAGGTCGTTGGCGTCTTGCGGCTCATCGTACGAAACCCGGATACCGCCCTCTGCGCCCGGCTGTGCGGGCGGAATTCACCATCCTACAGGTCGCGCGCGGCCTGCGCGAGCCCGCCGTAAGCCGGCCCTCAGCCAGAGGCGTCATCGACCCTGCCTCTCGCTCGTCGCCGAGAATTCGCGGAGAATCTCCTCCGTGTGCTCGCCCAGACGAGGCGCACCCCGCCCGCTCCGGAGAATCTCTCCATCGATGCGAATCGGGCAGCGCGTGGTGCGCAATGACAGACCGTCCGCGGTTGTAACTTCCTGAATCATATCCAGCGCTCGAAAACCTTCATGCTGCATCAGGTCGCGCCAGGTAAGGACGTCCGCGCACCATACATCGGCGGGCTCGAGGATCGCCAGCCACTCGGCTGTCGTCCGTCTGCGCAGGTGCTCGGCCAGCACCCCCTTAATCTCATCGCGGTGGTCGAAAAGAGATCGGGGATCGGACCATACCAGCAGCGACTCGCAGTCCAGCAGGCGTCCCAGCTGCGTAATCGATCCCATGGCCAGCGCCAGATATCCGTCGGCCGTCTCATAGATGCCATAGGGAGCGCCCAGATAGGCGTGCGCATTGCTGATGGCGCTGCGGCGCGGCAGCTGCCCGCCATCGTTGAGGAAAGTGGTGAGCACTTCAAATTGAAAATCCAGAATCGACTCGAGCAGGCTCACTTCCACCCGCCCCCCCTGCCCGCTGACCCCGCGCCGCACCAGGCAGGCCAGAATGCCTTCCGCTAAATGGGCGCCCGCATAGAGATCGGCCACCGCGATGCCCATCGGCACCGGCGGCTGATCCGCATCGCCGCTCAGCCACGTCAAACCGGACATGCATTGCGCCAGCAGATCCTGCCCCGGTTTCCGGCTCCATGGCCCCGTCCGGCCGTAGCCGGAGATTTCGCTGTAGACCAGTCGAGGGTAGCGCGGCCCGATCGACTCGTAGCCAAAGCCCAGACGTTCGATCACCCCGGGCCGGAAATTGTGAATCATCACATCTGCGCGCGACAGCAGCTCGTGCAGCCGCTCCCGCCCTTCCTCGGTTTTCAGATCCGCCGTCACGCTTTCCTTGTTGCGGTTGATGGAATGGAACAGCGTGCTGTCGCCGTTGAACTCCAGATTGGAGATGTACAGCTGCCGGCAAAGATCCCCCCCCTGCGGCCGCTCGATCTTGATCACCCGGGCGCCAAGATCGGCCAGACGCAGCGATGCCGATGGGCCTGCAAGAAACTGGCTGAGATCCACAACGAGGAGTCCCTCAAGCGGTCGCATGTTCGCTCTTCCCGGTGGTGATTGAGGTCTGGAGAAGAAGGTCATTCAGGCCGTGCAGCGTCTCGCGATCGCCGGCGCGCCCCAGCAGGTGTTCGTGTATCAGCCCTCCCGCCCGGTCCTGAACCCCCGGGTAGCCGGCAAAGCGCGGGCGCAGCCACGCCGCGTCGAGCGTTGCCAGCGTGTCGCGGAAGAAGTTGTGGGACTGGCGGTTTACCTCATCGTCGAGCCACGCTGCGCGATGTCCCGGCTGCCCGCCGCTTTCGAAATAGAGGCTCGACTGGCACGCCGGAGAAGCAACGTATTCTGCGTAAGAAGCGCACAGCTCGCGATGCTGGGTGCGTGCCGAAACCGCCAGCCCCGCTCCGCCCAGCACCGAACGCAGCGGCCCGCCGGCGGGCAGGGAAGGCAGAGTTCCGAAGCAGAGTCGATGCCGCGCATAGCCATCGCGGGCGTAATTCGAATACCCGTAGGCAAATGGGCAATAGCCAATACGGTCGCCGCAGGCCAGCGTTTCCCAGGTGGCGATCGGGTTGCGCCCCAGGCACTCCGGATCGCACATCCCCACCAGAGAACGCAACAGCGCCAGCGCCTCGCGGCCACCCTCTTCTCCGACCACAATATCGGGTTGTTGAAATGGCTCCTCGCCCAGGCCGACGCAGAGCATGAAGAAGTGCATCAGGCTGTCGATGGGAAGCGCGGGGATAGCCACCCTTCCGGCGCGCGCCAGCTCCATGGCTTCCGCCCATGTCTGCGGCGGCCTGGCCACCAGGTCCGGCCGCCATCCGCTCACCGGAGTTGCCGCATCGATCGGCACAGCCCAAACATGGCCGTTGTGGCAATAACTCTCGTACGAACGCCCCACCGAGCGCTGCGCCTGATCCGCGAGGAACGGCGCCCCCAGCCACTCATCCAGTGGCAGCAGGGCCTGTGCCGTCGCTGCTTCCGGGACCGACGGATGGTCGATGACCAGCAGATCGTATCGCTGCGCCAGTTGCGGCACCGAGGCGTCGGCAAAATCCTGTAAAGTACGAATCTCCCAGGTAATGCGGACACGCGGATTC
>JBAUGH010000042.1:0-8113 GCA_049679565.1 Acidobacteriaceae bacterium | reverse complement strand
GTAAAGGGCAAAGGTGTGAGCTACATCGAGAACCGGCCGGAATGGCATCATCGGATTCCCACGGACCCCGAACTGGAGGCGGCGCTTGCCGAGCTCGGTAAGAACTATGGGTTCTGAGTCGAAGGATTGCCGCGAGGCATTCTCCAGAACCCTGGTGGAGATGGCGGCCCGGGACGAGCGCATCGTCGCGGTGGTGAACGATTCGGTGAGTTCCACGCGCCTGAAGAGCTTTCACACGAGTTTCCCCAGACGATTCGTCAACGTAGGGATCGCAGAACAGAACATGATCGGCGTAGGCGCGGGGCTGGCGAACGGCGGCAAGATTCCGTTTGTCTGCGGGGCGTCCTGCTTTCTCACCGGCCGTTCGCTCGAGCAGGTGAAGGTTGACATGGCGTACTCCTTCCGCAACGTAAAGTTGTGCGGTATGTCAAGCGGCGTAGCCTACGGCGAACTCGGACCCACCCACCACTCGATCGAGGACCTGGCCTGGACGCGCGCGATCGCGGGAATGACGGTCATCGTGCCGGCAGATTCGGTGGAGACCGGGCAGGCGATGCTGGCCATCGCGGAATACGACGGGCCGGTGTTCCTGCGGCTCAGCCGCATGCCGGTGCCAGACGTGCATGGACCGGAATATCGGTTCGTGATCGGGAAAGCCGAGGTGCTCCGGGAAGGCTGCGATGTCTCCATCGTCGCCAATGGCGTGATGGTATGCCGCGCGCTGGAAGCAGCTGAGATGCTCGCGGCCAAGGGGATTGAGGCGCGGGTGGTCAACATGTCAACCCTCCAGCCGCTGGACCGGGAAGTGGTGCTGGACTGCGCGGTGAAGACGCGAGGCATCGTGACCGTCGAGGAGCACTCTGTGCGCGGAGGCCTGGGGGGCGCGGTGGCGGAAGTTGTGGTGACCGCGCCACGCCCGGTTCCGATGAAGATCCTGGGGATCCCGGGCGTGTTCGCACCCACCGGATCGGCGGAGTTTCTGCTCGATCACTTTGGGCTGAATGCCGACGGGATTCGTTCGGCAGTGGAAGCACTAGCGGCGCAGACGCGCGCGGGCGGGCGCTGAGCAGAGGAAGAGGCGGATGGATACGCGCAGCATCCTCGCGATCGACCAGGGAACGACCAGCACGCGAGTCCTGCGCATCGACAGCGCCGGCCGCGTCGCGCGGATGGCTTCGCGCCCGGTGTCCACTTCCTATCCCGCCAACGGCTGGGCTGAACAGGATCCCTGCGCGCTCATGGTCAGCGTGACAGCGGCGGTCGCGGAGTGCCTGGAAGAGGGCGCGAAGCCGGCGGCTGTGGCGATTGCGAATCAGCGGGAAACCGTTGTGCTGTGGGAGCGCCGCAGCGGCCGCCCGGTCTCGCCGGCGATCCTCTGGCAATGCCGCCGGTCAGAGCCCATATGCAGCCGTCTGAAGGACGAGGGGAAGGAGTCGCGTTTGCGGGAGCTCACCGGTCTGCCCATCGATCCGCTGTTCTCGGCGAGCAAGATCGCATGGCTGCTGGAAAACGATGGCGAACTGCGCCGTCGAGCCGGGGATGGTGAAATTGCCTGTGGAACAATCGAAAGCTGGCTGATCTGGAATCTGACCGGCGGCCGCCAGCACGTATGCGAAATCGGCAACGCTGCGCGGACCCAGTTGCTCGATCTTGCCACCTGCGACTGGAACCAGGAATTGCTGGAGGTATTCGGGATTCCCGCAACGATGCTGCCGCGGCTGGTATCGTCGAGCGAAGTCGTGGGTCATGCCACTGTCGCGGGGCTGGAAGGCGTGCCGATTGCCGGCGTCCTCGGAGACTCGCACGCGGCCCTGGCCGGTCATGGAATTTTTGGTCCCGGCGCAGTAAAAGCTACGTATGGAACGGGCTCGTCGCTGCTGACGCTGACGGGAGAAGCGCAGCATCGGGCCGGCGGCCTCGCTTCGACCATTGCCTGGTACAGGAAAGGGCGGCCTGCCTACGCGCTCGAGGGCAACATCACCATGAGCGGCGCGGCGGTTCACTGGCTGGGGCGCTTCCTGGGGCTGGAAAAGCCCGTCGAAGAGATTGTGGCGATGGCGGCGACCGTGGAGGACAGCGAGGGCGTTGCTTTTGTTCCGGCGATGGCCGGTTTAGGCGCTCCCCACTGGGACAGCGAGGCCCGAGGCATGATCTGCGGCCTGAGCACATCGACCCGGCTGGCGCATCTGAGCCGCGCGGCTGTCGAATCGATTGCATTTCAGGTACGCGACGTGTTCGAGGCGATCCGGCACGAGGGAAAGGTGATCGTCGAGACGCTCTGCGCCGACGGAGGTGCGGCGCATAACGACTGGCTGATGCAGTTTCAGGCGGATCTGCTTGGCTGCTCGGTGCTGCGGTCGAGCTGCGAGGATCTTTCCGCGATGGGTGCGGCGTATTTCGCCGGCCTCGCGATCGGAGTGTGGTCGGGTTCGGAAGAGATTCGCAGACTGCCGCAGGCCACGGATCGATTCGAGCCGAGAATGGGCGAACCGGAACGTCGCCGCAGAACCGAAGCATGGCGGCGAGCGGTGGAACGGGCCAGGAGCAATGCCGCATGACGCGCAGGCATGCGCTGGAAGTCGCCGGGGTCGTGAAACATTATCCCGGCACAACAGCGCTCAAGGGCGTGGGCTTCTGGGCCGATTACGGCGAGGTATCGGTGGTGATGGGCGAGAATGGCGCCGGGAAATCGACGTTGATGAAGATCCTGGCAGGGATTGAATTGCCCTCAGCCGGAGAGATGTTTGTCGATGATGTCCCAGTCCATCCGCGCGACGTACGCGACGCCGAGCGGCTCGGAATCGCGATGGTGCACCAGGAACTCAGCGTGCTCCCGAACCTGAGCGTGTCGGCGAATGTCTTTGCGGGACACGAGGCTGTACGGGGCCTGGGCTGGATCAGGGCCCGCGAAGAAGCCAGACGCAGCGCGGAGGTATTGGCTTCGCTGGGGCATCCGCTGCCACCCGATCAGGAAGCGGGTGCCTTGTCCCTCGGACAACAGCAGATTGTCGAGCTGGCAAGAGCGATTGCGCGGCAAAGTCGGATTCTGATTCTGGACGAGCCGACTTCCACGCTGAGCGCCGCCGAAGTGCGCGTGCTCTTTGCCGTGCTGCAGGAACTGAAACGCGGCGGCGTCTGCATCGTCTATATTTCCCACCGGCTGAATGAAGTGTTGGAGATCGGCGACCGTTTCACCGTCTTGCGCGATGGGCGCGTAGTCGCGGTCGCGGGACGTGACGCCGTCGATCATCGCTGGCTGGTGGAGCAGATGACAGGCAGGGCAGCCGCGGCGGCTACCGTGGCGCGTCCCCGGCTCGCGACCGAGACAACGCTGGCAGTCGAAGGGCTGTCGTGGTTCGACTTTCAGGCTTCACGGCAGGCTCTCCGCGATGTCTCTTTCACCGTGCGCCGCGGCGAAGTGGTGGGCGTGTATGGCCTGCTGGGCGCGGGAAGAACGGAACTCCTCGAATGCCTGGCCGGCATACGGCGCCGCTCGGCGGGAACAGTGTATATCGAGGCCCGAATGGTCGGCCTGCGTTCGGTGCGCGAGGCGCTGCGCAGTGGGATCGCGCTGGTGCCCGGCGACCGGCAGCGGGACGGCATCGTTCCCGAACTAACAGTACGCGAGAACATTGCGCTCGATGCCCTCGACGAAGGCCGCGTGGGCCCCCTGCTTGTGCTCGGCAGGGAGAGACGGCTCGTGGAAGCGTGGGCTGCGCGCGTCAATCTCGCGGTCGCCAGCCTGGATCGGCCCGTGGCTGCGCTGAGTGGAGGCAATCAACAGAAGGCGATCCTCCTGCGGTGTCTCATGAAACATCCGAAAGTGCTGCTGCTCGACGAGCCGACCCGCGGCATCGATGTGGGCGCGAAAGAGGAAATTGGCGGGCTGATCCGCGCACTTTCCGGGCAGGGAAGCGACCATAGGGCGCCCCCGCTCAGCGTGGTCTTCACCAGTTCCGAGACAGACGAGGTTCTGGCGCTGGCGGACCGCTGCATCGTGCTGTGCCGCGGGCAGGTCACCCTGGACTGCCCCGTCGGCAAAGTGACGGAAGAAATGCTGGTGCGGGCTGCATCGGAGCTACTGGACGCGGGAGCGATCCATTGAGCGTGCAGCCCCAGGCAATTCCGGTTGCGACTCCGCCACGGCGGAAGCGATTCCGCGAACTGGGCCGGCGTATTTCTGCTGGACTCATGCAAATGCGGGCTCTGATCGCGCTCGTCGGACTCGTGGTCCTGTTTTCGATCCTGGCACCCAGCTTTTTCACCGCCAATAACTTCTCGATCCTCACCCGCCATGTGGCCATCAACGCGCTGCTGGCCATCGGGATGACCTTTGTCGTCATCGGCGGCGGCATCGATCTGTCGGTGGGCTCGGTTGCGGGATTTTCCGGCATGGTGGCCGGCGCACTCATCACCCGCGGAGTTCTCATCGCCGGCATGGCGCATCCGTGGTATCCCGGCGTCACCGTTGTGATCGCGGTGGCGCTGGCGGCTGGCGCGCTGGTGGGCGCCGTGAATGGTCTGCTGATCGCCCGCTTTCGCGTGGCGCCCTTCATTGCCACGCTGGGGACGCTTTACGTCGCGCGCGGCGCCGCGCTGCTGCTCTCCGACGGGCGCACGTTTCCTGAGCTCGGCGGCGATCCCGCTCGGCACAACACGGGTTTCCCCGCCGTGGGCCAGGGGCACTGGCTGGGCGTCGCGATACCCGTCTGGATCATGATCCTGCTGGCTCTCGCGGCGCATGTGATGGCTACGCGAACGGTATTCGGCCGCCACGTCTATGCAACCGGCGGCAACGAGCGCGCAGCTGTTCTCTCGGGTATACGGACCGGCCGCGTGCGCTTCCTCAGCTACGTGTTCTCCGGCGTGTGCGCGGCCATGGCGGGCATCATCATCGCCGCGCAACTCGAAGCAGCCCATCCCGCGACCGGAGAATCGTTCGAACTGACCGCGATTGCCGCCGTGGTCCTCGGCGGGACCTCGCTCCAGGGCGGCCGCGGATCTGTCTTCGGCTCGCTTGCCGGCGCTTTCGTCATCGGAACGCTGGCCGACGGCCTGGTGATGCTGGGCGTCTCGGAGTTCTGGCAGATCGTCATCAAGGGACTGGTGATCGTACTCGCGGTCATTCTCGATCAGGCGCAGTCCGGTCTGCACACGCGCCTGCGATTTGCCTTCCTGCGAGGATCGTCAACGTGATCTCTCGCAGGATTTCGTGGGCCTTGTCAGCCCTGCTGGTGGTTTCGCCTTTTGTGAGCGGATGCTCGAGCCACGCCCGGCATCGGCCCCGGCTGATCGAGATCATTGTGCCATCGGAGGACAATCCCTTTTTCCGCGCCGAAGCGGAAGCGGCCGCGGCCCGGGCGAGACAGCTCGGCTATCGTGCGCGCGTGGACGCACACAACGATGATCCTTACCAGCAGGACAATCTGGTCGACATGGCGATTGCCAGCAACGCCGCCGCGTTGATCCTTGACAATGCCGGCGCCGATGCCAGCATTGCCGCAGTCCGCCGCGCCGAGAAGGCGGGCATCGCCTGCTTCCTTATTGATCGCGCCATCAATGGAGCAGGCGTCGCACAGGGCCAGATTTTGGCGGATAACGCTCAGGGAGCGCGTCTCGTGGCCACGGAGTTCGTCCGACTCATGCACGGCTCTGGCCCGTACGCCGAACTCCTCGGCAAGGAGTCGGACACGAACGCGCAGGTCCGCACCGCCGGATTCCACGCCGTGCTCGATCGGTCCGCACAGATGCGGCTGGTGGAAGCGCAGAGTGCAAACTGGGATCAGACGCAGGCCTTCCAGAAGACGGAAACGATCCTGGAGGCGCATCCCGAGATTCGCGGCATTATCGCCGGCAACGACACGATGGCGCTGGGTGCGGCCGCCGCAGCGAGAACGGCGGGGCGGCCCAGCCTGATCATCGTCGGCTTCGATGGGAGTCCGGACGCGTTGGCCGCGATTCGCGCCGGAGAGATGCAGGCTACGGTCCTGCAGCCGGCGGTTACGCTCGCCACAATCGCTGTGAACGAGGCCGACCGTTATCTGAAAACGGGTTCGACGGGCGAGCCGGAACGGCAGATCATTCCCTGTTTTCTGGTGACACGCGAGAATGTCAGGGACTTTGCAGGGTTTCAGCGCATCGCGAAGGATTGATCCGTGGGAGGTTGTGATGGAACGCAGGACGCTGGGGATCATTCTCGGGAATCGGGATTTCTTTCCCGACCCTCTGGTTGCGGAAGCGCGCAGAGACGTGCTCGCCGTATTGGGCGAGATGGATGTTGATGCCATCATGCTGGGCGAGAACGACACAAAAATGGGCGCCGTGGAAAGCTGGAGCGATGCGCAGAAATGCGGGCATCTGTTTCTCGGGCAGCGCCAGAAGATTGACGGAATTCTCGTATGCCTGCCGAATTTCGGGGATGAAAAGGGCGTAGCCGATGCGATTCGTCTTTCGGAGCTGCGGGTTCCAGTGCTGGTGCAGGCCTGCCCGGACGATCTGGATCAGTTCGGCGTGGAGCGCCGCAGGGACGCCTTCTGCGGAAAAATCTCGGTGTGCAACAATTTGCGCCAATACGGGATTCCGTTTTCCCTGACAGAAGATCACGTGGTTCCGCTGCGATCGGGAGAATTCCGCAAAGATCTGCGTGCCTTCCTCGAAGTCTGCCAGGTGGCGCGCGGTTTGCGGCGCGCACGCATCGGTTCGGTCGGCGCGCGCCCGAATGCGTTCAACACCACCCGTTACAGTGAAAAGATCTTCGAAGCCGCCGGGATCAGCGTCAGCACCATCGACCTCTCCGATGTTTTCGGGAGGGTCGCAAAGCTGGTGGACGCCGATACACGCGTGAAGCAGAAGGTGGACTCGATTCGCGCCTACGCAACCAGCGACGCCGCTCCGCCGGAGTCGCTGCTGCGCATGGCAAAGATGGCCGTGGTCCTCTGCGGCTGGATGCAGGACAACGGCCTCGTGGCGACCGCCATCCAGTGCTGGAGTTCGATGCAGAGCAACTACGGCGTCAATGTTTGCACCGTGATGAGCATGATGAGTGAAGCCCTGATGCCCAGTGCCTGCGAAGTGGATATTGCCGGCGTGGTGTCGATGTACGCGCTGCAGCTGGCTTCCGGACGGCCCAGCGCCCTGGTGGACTGGAACAACAATTACGGCAAAGATCGCGACAAGTGCGTCTTCTTTCACTGCGGAAACTGGGCGAAGGATTTTCTGCCCGACGCGCGAATCGGCACCGCGCCGATTCTGGGCACAACCCTGGGAGAAGAAAACACCTGGGGTGCGCTTATGGGGCGCACGCCGTCCGGCCCGGTAACCTTCGGACGCGTCAGCACCGACGACCGCGCCGGCGCAATCCGCGCTTACATAGGTGAGGGGCAATTCACCGACGATCCCCTGAACACCTTTGGAACCCGCGCCGTGGTGCACGTGCCGCGTCTGCAGTCGCTGATGCGGTTCATCTGCAAAGAGGGATTCGAACATCATGCGGCCATGAGCGCCGCTCATGTCGCTGCGAGCGTTCACGAAGCGATGGATACATACCTGGGTTGGGACGTCACCCTGCA
Organism: Acidobacteriaceae bacterium; assembly: GCA_049679565.1. Taxonomy (GTDB): domain Bacteria; phylum Acidobacteriota; class Terriglobia; order Terriglobales; family Acidobacteriaceae; genus Palsa-343. Next base: position 545 of record JBAUGH010000042.1, on the reverse strand, counting down.
CGGGCCTCAGGGGTGAAGACATTCAGCCGCTGCGCTGAAAGGAGAGTTTGTTCATGATCGATCGACGCTGGAGGGCCACTGCTTTTCTCGCGGGGCTGCTTCTGGTTGGTGCGGCTGCCGCGCAATCCGTTCCCGCTCCTGGAGCGCTCGACCCCACCCGTGGTGTGACGGCGCCCCAACTTTTCTCCTCTTTTCACACACCGCTTCCGGAGCAATACATCTGGACCAGCGAGGACTCGACGGCAGGGAAGACCGGCGTGATCCATTACGTCTTCCCCGCGCTGAGCGCGAAGACCGAGCCGCACTATTTCCGCGTGCGTTTCCGCATCGACCGCGTACCGCGGCAGGCGACCTTATATATTGCCGGCCCGCGGTCCGCCGAAGCCTGGGTCAACGGTTCGCTCGCCGGGCAGGTTGCCGCCGATCTGCTTTCGCCCCTTGACATGCACGTTTTCTCGATCGACGTCGCGCGCTTTCTCAATACCGGCAACAATGTTCTCGCGCTCCAGATCGTCCGTGGCCACGGGGTCACGGGATTCCTGAAC
>JBAUGH010000041.1:0-7896 GCA_049679565.1 Acidobacteriaceae bacterium | reverse complement strand
GCCATGCGGATGCCGATCTCGCTCGTCCGCCGCGCCGTCGCATACGCCAGCGTCCCGTACAGCCCGATCCCCGTTACCAGCAGCGCGCATGCCGCAAAGAATACCGAGAGCAACGCCATCATGCGCTCCGCGCTCAGCGAATCGTCGATCGTCGCCTCCATCGACGTCATCACCGGCGCAGGAATCCCGGGAGCCATCCGTTTCGCCAGCTCCCGCGCCGCCGCCGCCACCGATCCCCCGTCTCCACTCGTCCGCACCACCGCGTAATACGACGGCGACCGCCTCGCATCGTGTTCCTGGGTCATCGCCGTATAGGCCGTCGGCGGCGCGTCCGCCTGCATTTCCCCGTATTTCGCGTTACTCGCCACCCCAACCACCTGATACGCAAGAGGGGGCCCGTCAGGACCGCCATTGTTCTGGCTCACCGCATGTCCCAGCGCATCGCCGCCCGGAAACAGAAGCGCCGCCGCTTTCTGATTCAGGATGATCTTCATCCCGCCGGCGCTGGTGTCGTTCCACGCAAATTCCCGCCCCTCCAGCAGCGGGATCCGCATGGTCCCGAAATAATCCGGTCCCACGCTGTTCACCCAAAGCTCATTGTCCTTGCCGCCGGGGACTGAGAAGGTCTGGTCCCAGGTGAACCCCGAGAACGGCACCACCCGCGCGAAACTCACGCTGCTGACTCCGGGCACGTGGCTCAACCCGCTCCCCACTCCCTGGTAGAACTCCATCAGAGCGCCGTGGTCCATCCCGCTTTTATCCATGCTGAACGCGACGTTCTCCACGCCTCGCGGATCGAACCCCTCCCCCGAGCGGTACAGCCGCACCAGGCTCGAAGCCAGCAGCCCGGCCCCCACTACCAGCACCAGCGCCAGCGCTACCTCCACCGACATCAGCGCCCGCGGCAGCCACCGGTGGCGTTCGGTCTGGCGGATGGTGTGCTGCCCGCTCTTGATTTGCTCGTTCAGCTCCCGCGACGTCGCCCGCAGCCCCGGCGCCAGCCCGATTACCAGTGTTGCGGCCACCGCCACCAGCGCGGCAAAGGCAAACACGCGCACATCCAGGGACGTGTCCAGATGCGATTCCCGCGCTCCACTCAGCAGCATTGTTCCCAGCGCCTGGCTCACCAGCGGAGCCACCGCCAGCCCCAGCGCCGTCCCCGCCGCCGCAATCAGCAGGCTCTCCGTCAGCAGCTGCTGCGTCAGCCGCCGCCGCGTTGCGCCCATCGCCAGCCGCGTCGCCAGCTCCCGCTGCCGCGCTGCGCCCCGTGCCATCAGCAGGCTGGTCAGGTTCAGGCACGCCAACAGCAGGATTCCTCCGCACATGGCAAACACCGCCATCAGCGGGTGCCGGAACATCAGCCGGAGATACGTGAATCCCGCCGATCCCCGCTCCGCCTCAAATTGAAAATGCCCTTTCAGCTCCTGCTTCACCCATCCCGTATCGCCGGCGTTTTCGTATAGCACCGCGCTGGTGGAAGCCGCCACCTCCGCGTTGGCCCGGGCCACAGTTACTCCCGGCTGCAACCGGCCCATCACCGTCATCCACCACGCGTGAATGCCGGCCTCCGTCGTGTTCCGCTCCCCGTCCAGAACCGGTTCCGTCGCCAGCGGCACCCACAACTCCGGCCGCTGCGACGGATCGGCTCCTGTAAAGCGCTTAGGCATCACGCCGACTACCGTGAAAACCGTCGAGTCGACCGTCAGCTTATGCCCCACCACATCCGGGGCGCGGTGAAACCAGCTCTCCCAGAAAGGCTCGCTGATGACGACCCCGAATCCCGCCGGGTCGCCGCCCTTCTGATCGTCTGCCGGGGTCAGCGTCCGTCCCAGCAGCGGCGGCGTCTGCAGCCCGGGGAAGAATCCGCCGCTCACGAACTGCCCCGGCACATTCTGGTTGCCGTCGTGCCCGTGCACCTGCATGTCCGCGTGGCTGAAGGCAAACACATCGGAGAACACTGCATGCCTCCGCTCCAGTCCGCGAAACAGCGGTTCGGGAAAGCTGTAGACCGTCACCGGGGCTCGACCGGTGATCCCGAGCACCGCCAGCCGATCGCTGTGCGGCACGGCCAGCGGCCGCAGCAACAGCCCGTCGATCAGCGAAAAGACGGTGGTGTTCGCGTCCACGCCCAGCGCCAGGGTCAGCAGCGCCACTGCCGTGAATCCCGGCGTGCGGGCCAGCAGCCGCGTGGCAAAGCGCACGTCCCGCGCAAAATTCTCAATCGTGCGCAGCTGCCACAATTCCCGCAGCCGCTCCTGCCATCGCCCCGCGTTTCCGAATCTCTGCCGCACCGTCGCCTCCATGTCCTCGGTCCCAACGCCGTCGCGCTTGAGCTTTGCCCGCAGCATCTCCTGGTGGAACGCCAGCTCTTCCGCCATCTCGCGATTCATCCGCTTCCGGTTGAGCAGTCCCTTCAGGCGCAGCAGAAACTCGTGCAGACCTTCGCGCATTGGCTCACCTCGTATCCCCGGTCAGGACGCCTGCATCACAAACGCCACCGCCGCCGACAGCCGCGCCCAGCGCTGCGACTCCGCCTCCAGACGCTTTCGCCCCTCCGCCGTCACACGGTAGAACTTCGCCCGCCGGTTGTTTTCGGAAGCTCCCCACTCGGCCTTCAGCAAGCCCCGCAGCTCCAGCCGGTGCAGCGCCGGATAGAGCGCTCCCTCTTCCACTTTCAGAGCCTGCTGGGAGGTTTGCCCGATCCACTCCGCCACTCCATACCCGTGCATGGGCCCGCGCGCCAGCGCCTTCAGCACCAGCATCTCCAGCGTCCCCTGAATCAGATCGCCCGGCTCTTCTTCTCTTCCCATAAATCCCTTAGGGGAAGAGCCTAGACCCGGCCCGCCGCCGTTGTCAATCTGGATTTGTGAATCGGCCAAAGCCAGGGAAGGGAGGCGCCCGGGCCGCGGCTTACATGCCGCGCAGGGCCCTGATCGGATCCACCCGGGCCGCGCGCCGCGCCGGCAGCGCCGACGCCAGCAGCGCCAGGGCGAAAATCAGGCCCGCCGCTACAGCCATGGCCAGCGGATCGAAGGGGCTCACCCCGAACAGGAACGAGCGCAACAGCCCGGCGGTCGCTGCCGCTCCGCCCAGACCCAGCACGCAGCCGGCCGCCGCCAGCTTGAGCCCCGATCGTAGGACCAGGCGCACGATCCCTCCGCGCGGAGCACCCAGCGCCATCCGGATCGCCATCTCTTCCACCCGCGACGCCACCGAGAAGGCGATTACGCTGTAGATTCCCAGCACCGCCAGCAGCACCGCCGCCACGGCAAAGCTGGCGATGATGACGGTGTTGAAGCGCCGCGGCCCCTCGCTGGCCAACAGCACGTCCTCCATCGTCTGCAGAGCGTTCAGCGGCAGCTGCGGATCGAGCGAGTGCACGGTCGTCCGCACCGCGTTTTCCATTTGCTGCGGCGGCAGCGCCGACCGCAACACCAGAAATCCGTTGTTCCCGTTCCGATCGGTCGGCGAAGCATAGGTTCCCAGCGCCTTCTCCAGTTGCTCCACCGGCTCGTAGAACTGTCCCCGCGCGTCCAGATCCGGGGCGCTCATCTTGGTATCAGCGATCTCTCCTACCACCGTGAGCCACGGCAGCGTCATCGCCTGGGTGCCGGGCCGCAGCCGCTTGCCGATCGGATCCTGTCCGGGCCAGTACTCTTCGGCCAGCTCGTGGTTCACAATCGTCACCAGCTGAGCGTCGGCGTTGTCCGCGGGGGTGAAGAAGCGCCCGCGCAGCAGCGGCACGCCCATGGCCCGAAAATAATTGCCGCTGACCAGGATCGGAACCGCCGTTTCGTGATCCGGCCCGCGCGGATCCACATACCCGTCCGCGATGATGGCCACCACGCTGTAGTAGTTGCTGGCCGGCAGGGTGTTGGTCCAGCCCGCCGCCTGCGCTCCGGGCAACTGCCCCAGCCGCCGCAGCAGCTCATGGTTGAAGCTGTCGATCTGCGCCTGGGTCGTGTATTGCTCGATGGGCAGGGAATAGCCGCCCGTCGTCACGTGTCCCGGCTCGAATCCCACGTCCACGGCGTCCATCTTGGCGAAGCTCCGCAGCAGCAGAACCGATGCCGTGAGCAGGATGAGCGCAACCGCGATCTCCGCCACCACCAGGGTGGAGCGCAGCCGCGCCTGGCTGGTCCCGGTGGATCCGGTGCGGCCGCCCTCTTTGAGGGAGGCGTTCACGTTCGTGCGCAGCGCCGCGAAAGCCGGCACCAGTCCGCACAGCAGACCGGTCAGCGCGGCCAGCAGCACCGCGAAGACGACCACCGTCCAGTTCAGCGTGATGTCGTTCATGCGCGGCAGCGTGGCCGGCAGCAGGCCCCGTCCCAGGTGCAGAGCCACGGCTGCCAGTCCGATGCCCAGCACCCCTCCGCCCAGGCTCAGCGTGGTGCTTTCGAGCACGGCCTGACGCAGCAGCGTTCTGCCGGACGCGCCCAGCGCCAGCCGCACCGCGATCTCCCGCTGTCTGCGGATGGCCCGCACCAGCAACAGCCCGGCCAGATTCGCGCAGGCGATCAGCAGGACCACCGTGACGGCCAGCAGCAGCATCCGCAGCAGCGGCCGCGAGTGCGCCACGGTCACCTGCTCGAGCGAAAGCACCGACGCGTCGATGTGGAAGTTCGCCAGGTGCGCGGGAAAATTTCCGTTGATCTCCTGCGCCACCCGCTCGGCATCGTCCTGCGCCTGGGCCCGGGTCACTCCCGGTTTCAGCCGCCCCACCATATCGAAGTACCAGTTGGCCGACGATTCCGGGGACAACTCTTCGGCGGTAAAGTTCATCGGCACCCACAACTCCATCCGGTTCTCGCGTCCCGCCTCCACCGGAAATTCGAAGTTCTGGGGCATCACCCCGATGACCTGATAAGGCTTGCGATCCAGCTCGATGGTGGCGCCCACGATGTTGCGCTTCCCGTCGAACCGGCGTTTCCAGCTCCCGTAGCTGAGCACCGCCACCGGCGCCTTCTGCGTGTCCTCGGCGGCGGTAAACACCCGCCCCAACAGGGGCGCCACGCCCAGCACCTGGAAAACGCCGGCGGTCATGCGTCCGGCGTTCACGCGCGCCGGTTCGCCTGCCCCCGCCAGCTCCAGAGTCTCCTCTCCGTAGCCGCCCAGGCTGGCAAAGGCCTGGGTGTCCCGGGTATAGCTGACCACGTCGCGCGCGGTCACCGGTCCCTGATCGAACATCCCCCAGTTGGTGCCCCGCACTTTGTCGCCCAGCACGACCAGCCGGCTCGGCTGGGGGAAGGGCAGGGGCCGCAGGAGCACCCCATACACCACCGAAAAGATGGTCGTTGTCGCGCCGATGCCGAAGGCCAGCATCAGCACCGCCGTGGCCGCAAATCCAGGCGATGTCCGCAGCTGCCGCAAAGCCAGCTTCAGATCGGTTAGGAATCGGTGCACCTGGGGACCCCTTCGCCGGCATCGCGGGCGCCGGCTGTAAACTGCTCCTACACTAAACCAGAACCTGCGGGTCGGGATGGCTCGACTCGTCGAACCCGTCGAATCGCGCCATGTCCGGCGAGGGTGTTACTCATGCTCGTCGAAAGAGCGGAGATATCCCCCAAAGATAACCGGCCAAGGATTCAAGGGTAACTCTCGCGGCCTTTTCCACAGCGCAGGAAAGTAACCTTCTCCTGTACGCATTACGTTGCCTTCCCCCTCCGGGCGGCATATAACCCTTTCTCGTTATTGCTGACGCCTTCCAGGGCGTCCTAGGCTCGGGTCATGGTGTTCGCAACAGGACAATTCGTTCGCATCAAAGATAAGCAGATTCTGGGAAAGATTGAAAGGAAACTCGCGTCCCTCGACGATGTCTACGTCGTGCTGTGCGAAGAGGGTTCTCTGGCCGGCGAGAAGCTGGTGCGCGGCGACGATCTTGAGCTGGTTTCCGAGCGCGAGAACCGCCCCGGCCTCTGAGCCGGATTCGGATCCGAAGCCTCCCGGACACCGCCCGGCGTTATCGAGGCCTGCCTTCCCGAAGTGCCGCAACGTAGAGAAAGCCTGCAGCCCCCCGCAGTTTTTCCCCATTTGGAACGCGACTCGGCGCCTGTGTGCACCCGAGCGCTCGCTCGGAGTCAGGGGGTATAAGAATCAAATGGAAATAGAAACCCCACCCCGGGGGGGGGGGTGGGGAGCGTCAGATGCCTGCACCCTGGTGGTGCGGAAGGGCTACTTGAGCGCTTGCAGCTTCTGACTCGCGATCTGCGCGGCGTCAGTGTTGGGGTTTTCGTCCTTGACCTCCGCGTAGAGCCGCTTCGCCTCATTGGGCTGGGTTGTCTCGTAGAGCTGCGCAAGCTGCAGCTGGGCTTCGGACTTGGGAACCGTCGTGGTTGGATGGGCGATCACATCGCGGAATTCGCTCACCGCCTGCGATGTCCGCCCGGTCTGGGCGTACAGGTTGGCGAGCGCCATTTTCGACAGCGCCGCCAGGTTGCTGTCGTGGGCGCGGCTGGCCTTTTGCAGATCGGCTTCCGCCGCGGCCTGCTGTCCCAGGTCGAGTTCCGCCTCGCCGGCAAAGTACTCGGCCATCTCACCCGGCAGCAGCCAGCTGTAGCGGTCGGCGGTTTCGCGGAACAGCGGGTAAGCCGCCTTTGCCCGCTCCTCTGAGCTGGCGTAGGTCTTCAGTCCCGGCTCGGCCGGCTGGTTCGGCTGCGCCAGCGGCGTCTCGTAGATGTCGAGGGCCTGCCCCAGCAGCTGGCTGGCTGCAGTACTGCGCTGCTGGTAGATCACGATGCCGGCGACGATCAACCCGATCGCCACCACCGCGCCGACCGCCCACGCAATTACGCGCACGCGGTTTTCGCCGACCCATTCCAGACCGGAGGTGGTTACGTTGACGAATTTGTCCTGTTTCAGTGCGTGACGAGTCCGTGTGTCCACCGGGTTTCGAGCGGTCCTTTAGGCGGGAAGTTGCGCGCGCGCAGTTCGCAGGCCACCATGGCTCCGCGCGTGTCGCTTGAGATACATCCAAGTCTACCATGTGAACCCGAGGCCCGTGCTGAGCGCACGAACCAGCGGGTCCTTCGGTTTTCAAATGTCCGGGTGGATCGTGCTGGCGGAAGGCTAGGCCGCCCGAACGTCGTTCTCGATCTCTCCGGTTTCGATCTTTTCCTGGCAGTCGATGCAGTAGGGGGTCCACGGCAGCGCATCGAGCCGCTTCTCGCCGATCGTCCGGCCGCAGTGCAGGCACTCGCCGAAGCTTCCTTCGCGGATCCGCTCCAGCGCCAGCCGGACCAGCGACAGCTGGCTGTGGCCCTCGGTGCCCTGGGTGAAGATCAGCTCCTTCTGATAGGAGAAAACCGCCTGGTCCGCGACGTCGAGGGTGTCCTCGGCCACCGCCTGCCTGCCTTCCTTGACCGTGGTGAGCATGGTGCGCTCGAGCTGGCGCTGCTGGTGGCGAAGCCGCTCTTCGAATCGCCGCAATTGAGGGTTCTGAGTTGGACTGGTCACAGAGAAAGGCTCCTCGGATACAAACTCGTCGGCCTTGCAGACATACATTGGACGCACAAACGAGGTTAAGATTTGTTTTTCTTTTGTGGCTTATTTTCAACCGCGCCCCGCCTGCCGGTTTTCGGCACCGTGGTTATGATGCGCGCTCGGCGAAAATGCTCTAGGCTGGTGATGTCATGTACGAAGATTTCCATGCCACGGATCGCTGGAGCGGAGAAGATCTCCACTGCCGCTGGAAAGCCAATATCGTCGCCATTGCCACCCGTCATGCGGACGCCGTGGATATCCGCTTCGACGTGAGCGGCAGGCCGGTCTGGATCGCAATGCCGTGTCTGGCCTGGGTGGAGCAGAAGAAGCTTACCGGCCACACCATCACCGACGCCCTGGCGGCCCAGGCTGCCGGCCGTTATCTGCAGCAGGCCATCGAGTCGGGCTACGACAATG
>JBAUGH010000040.1:0-7480 GCA_049679565.1 Acidobacteriaceae bacterium | reverse complement strand
TCTTTGTGGAAGGGGCAGAGTCCGGTGTAGTTCTGGGCGCCGGCATTTTTGAGGCGGACGTATTCCCCGATGATTTTAACGATGTCGGCCTGTTGCTTGACCTGCTGGGCGAAATCGACAGCCATGGGTTCGGATTACAGGGTACCGCGTTGGCTGGGGTGGGGTGAGGCTGGTTCTGAGGGAGGCGTTGCGGGACTCGTTCGGATCCGCGTTGCGAGGGGGTGAATGTTCCGAGATGCCGACGATGCGATCACAACGCGCATTTCGACTGCTGGATCGGCTTCGGGATCAATGGCCCGATGCGGAGTGCCTTGGCCGGGCGGGATATATGCTGACCAAGTGTGTAAACGATGGGGTGGTCGTAATGGGGAGGGGACTATCTTGTCATGTCTGATCCGTTTTGGCTTCTAAAGGAGCCGTATGGTTTCTTTACCTTCGGGATGTTCCTCATTTTCCTGGGACTGGTCCAGACGTACCTTGGAAAAGCGTGGCTCCGTGGTGGCGGTTGGATCTATCGTGCCAAAGAACCGAAACGGTATTGGTTGACTGTCGCAACGTACTATCTCTGTGGTCTTCTCTCCGTCGTATTCTTTCTGTGTGAGATCCATGCGTTCTAAACACTGAGCGGACCCTCCCCGGTTGCGCTCACCCGATCCGATCCGCTCCACGATTCGCCTCTGCTGCCGTAAACCCGGCAAACCGGAATTTGGGGTGGACCGGATCACAAGAGCAACCGCGGATCCTTCCGCTGCGCGTTCAGGATGACAGCCCGGAGTGGTTGGTTGATGTTCGTGCCGCGTCACCGGCGTTGCGGAAGATTCGGCTTGAGAGATGAAAGCACTACCTCACGCTCTGCGCATGCGCGCAGGGCGTGGGGATGACAGTGGAAGGGGAACGAAACACAGGGTCCTTCACCCGCTGCCGCAGATTCAGGATGACATTTGTTTTTCAGGTGTGGTCAGCGGGGCGTTCGCGGCTCATGTAGTAGCCGACGCCGGCAAGCATGATTCCGACAGCGAAGAGGCTGCGGCGCACGGGCGGCGACCAGAAGGTGCGGGCGATTTTCCAGAGCGAGGGCGGGGGCACGCCGCGGCGGAGGCCGGGGTCGGAGAACTCGGCGGGGATGGAACGGCGGATGGCTTCGATGAGCTCGGGGTCGAGCTGGCCGAAGAGCTTGGAGAGGGCGAGGAAGTTGCGGATGGCGGTGATGGATTCGGGCTGGGCGGCGGCCTGAGCGAGGTGGGTGACGAGGTCGTCGCCGGCGGCGACGGCCCCGCGGAGAGCGGAGAGGACGTTTTTCTCGTGGAGGACTTCGATGAGCTCGAGGAAGTCGAGGATGGCGTCGGCGTGTTCGACGGGGGCATCGATGAGCCGCTGCTGGAGCTCGGCGACGCGGTCGCGGGCGGGGAAATCGAGCTGGATGGGTTTCGCCATGGCGATTACCTTTCGTTTCCGTTGGCCGGTGCGGGCTGGATGTTGACGAGTCCGGCGCCCGGCATGCGGTAGTCGCGCCGCGCCCACTTGCGCTCCACCTCGACGCCGTTTTGCGGCGTGGCCTGGTGGAAACGGAAGTTGGTGTTGGGCAGCGGCGGGCGGCCTTTGAGCGGCAGGGCCTCGATCATCACCGGCGTTTCTTTGTAGGCGGGGGTGTGGACGGCAACGTCGACATTGTTGCTGGTGAGGGTGTTGATGGGCTCGGTGCGGGAGTTGAGCGGGGCGTAGAGCTCGTTGCCGCTGACGCGGTCGGTGACGAGGACGCGGAGCTGGATTTCGCCGTCGCGGGATTTGATTTTCACCCAGCGGCCGGACTCGAGGCCGCGCTCCTGTGCAAGCTGGGGCGAGATTTCGAGGAAGCAGTCGGGGGTATTGAGGGCAATGCCGGGGACGCGGTAGGTCATGTTGCCCTCGTGGAAGTGCTCGAGGAGGCGGCCGCTGTTGAGGTGCAGGTCGTACTCGGAGTCTTCGACCTGGCTGGGCTCGTGCCACTCGAGGGGATGGAATTTGGCTTTGCCGTCGGGGAAGTTGAAGCGCTCCTGATAAAGGAGGGGCGAGTCGGTGCCGTCGGCGGCGACCGGCCAGTGGAGGCTGTTATAGCCGGCGAGGCGCGCGTAGGTGACGCCGGCAAACATGGGCGCGATCCCGGCGCACTCGTCCATGACGTCGGAGGGGGACTCATACTTCCAGTTCGCGCCCAGTTGGTTGGCGATGTCCTGGATGATTTGCCAGTCGGGGCGGCAGCCAGGGAGCGGCTTCATCACTTCGTAGAGGCGCTGGATGCGCCGTTCCGTATTGGTGAAGGTGCCCTCTTTTTCGAGCGAAGGCGCGCCGGGAAGGATGACGTCGGCGTACTGGCAGGTGAGGGTGAAGAAGATTTCCTGAACGACGAGTAACTCGAGTTTCTCGAATCCTGCGGCAAGATAGTGCTTGTTGGATTCGGAACTAATCATGTCTTCGCCGATGAGATAGAGGGCTTTGATTTTGCCCTCGTGCATGCCATCGACCATGACATGGTTATCCATGCCGTCGCTGGTGGGGAGGGAGACGCCCCAGGCGGTTTCCCAGTGGCGGCGGATGTCGGGGTCGCTGGTGTCCATGTAGCCGGGGAACTTGTCGGGCATGGAGCCGAAGTCGCTGCAGCCCTGGACGTTGTTGTGGCCGCGGAGAGGATAGCCGCCGGTGCCGGGGCGTCCATAGTTGCCGGTAAGCAGGAGCAGGTTGGAGAGCGAGGTGGACGAGTCGGAGCCGTACTTGTGCTGGGTGACGCCCATGGCCCAGAGAATGCAGACGGCTGTGGAGTGGGCGATCTGGTCGGCGACGGTTTTGAGCGTGGCGGCGGGAATGCCGGTGCGCTCTTCGGCAAACTCGAGGGTGAAGGGCTGAAGGCTGTCGCGGTAGGCGTCGAAGTTGTTGACGCGGGCATCGATGAAGGCCTGATCGTGCCAGCCCTGGTCGAGGATGTATTTGGTGACGGCCGAGACCCAGATCATGTCGGTGCCGGGCTTGGGGTGCAGCCAGATATCGGCGCGGCGGGCCATCTCGTTGTGGCGCAGGTCGGAGACGATGAGCTTCTGGCCGCGCAGTTTGTGGGCGCGCTTAACGCGGGTGGCGAGGACGGGGTGGTTCTCAGCAGCGTTGGCGCCGACGATGAGGACGAGGTCGGCACGCTCGATGTCGGAGATGGAGCCGGAATCGCCACCGTAGCCGACGGTGCGCGTTAGACCTTTAGTAGCGGGCGACTGGCAGTAGCGCGAGCAGTTATCGACGTTGTTGGTGCCGATCACGGCGCGGGCTAACTTCTGCATCAGGTAGCTTTCCTCGTTGGTGCATTTCGAGGAGGCGATGCATTCGAGGGCGTCGGGGCCGTAGCGGGACTTAATGTCCTGCATCTTGCCGGCGATGAAGGTGAGGGCTTCTTCCCAGGTGCACTGCCGGAACTTGTCGCCGTCGCGGAGAAGTGGCGTGTTGAGGCGGTCGCCGGAGTTGACGTAGTTGAATCCGAATTTGCCTTTTACGCAGGTGGAGATGCCGTTGACGGGGCCGTCGTGCGGCTCCATTTTGAGGATCTGGCGATCGCGGTGCCAGACGTCGAAGGAGCAACCGACGCCACAGTAGGTGCAGACGGTCTTGGTCTTCTCGATGCCGGTCATGCGCATGGCGGCTTCGGCCTGAGAGAGCTGGAGGATGGGACCGTAGCCTAACTCCGGCTCGATGCCTTTGACCACGTCGATCATGGGCTCGAGCGCCTGACGGGGAAGGCCGGTGAAGGTACCGGCTTCGCCGAGCATGGATTTTTCCATGAGCGCGTTGCAGGGGCAGACGGTGACGCAGTGGCCGCAGGAGACGCAGCTGGATTCGCCGATGGTCGATCCGCCGTCCCACAGGACGCGGGGATGCTCGTCTTCCCAGCGGATGGAGAGGGTTTCGTTGACCTGGACATCCTGGCAGGCTTCGACGCAGCGGCCGCACAGGATGCATTGATCGGGATCGTAGCGGTAGAAGGGGTTGGTTTCGTCCTTGGGATAAGGCTTTTGGCGGTAGGGGATGGTCTGGTGCTCGACCTCGAGGAGCGCGGTGGTGTTGTGGACGGTGCAGTTCTCGTTGTTGTTGTCGCAGACGGTGCAGTAGAGAAGGTGATTGCCGAGGATGCGATCGAAAGCTTCTCGCTGGGCAGACTGGGCGCGGGCGGATTCGGTTTCAACCTTCATGCCGGATTCGACGCGGGTGCCGCAGGCGCGGACGAGTTGGCCATTGACCTCGACCATGCAGGTGTCGCAGGTCTGGATGGGGCCGAGCTGCTGGAGGTAGCAGACCTGGGGGAGCTCCCTGCCGGTCTCGCGATTGATGACGGCACGATTGATCACATCGATGAGCGGTTCGCCGGGGAGGCCCTGGACCGTGCGGCCGTCGATGGCGACATCGACCGTGGCCGGTTCCGGCTGCTGAACTCCTCTTTCGACGTTCAGAAAGTGCGGGCGCGCGATATTTTCAAGGCTCATATGCTTCCTGAGATGCGAAGGAAGAATGGCGCGGCACGGGCAGGCATGTCAAGACCAGGGGGCCGTCGACAGTGCTGAGTACACAGTACACAGTGAGAGGCGAACAGGGATCAGGCGGCGGCTTCGCTGTTGCGGATCTGAATGGAGAAGCCGAGTTGGCGGAGCTGGCGGGCGGTGGCATTGAAGGAACGGGTTTGGTCTTCGGCGACCGCGGGGCTCATGCCGGCTTCGACCACTCTGGCTTTGAATGCATCGCGCCCGGCGAAGCGCGGAGCGCCGCCTTCGATGCGGAAGGGGAGCTGCGTCTCGGAGGTGACAGGGCTGACGGTGACCTCGAAGGCGCCGTCCTTGTCGGCCAAGTGGAAGCGGACGGCGGCGGGGATATCTTCGGGTTGGCTGGGCGCAGGCATGGGAAGAAGCTATAGCAGACGAAGCAGCCTCGTGTATATGGATGCGGTACGGTGGGAGGAAGGTAGCGCGTTCAGGAGAATGCGGTTTTCTTTCGGTGCAGCATCCCAACGAAAGAAGGAGGAGAACGTTCATCATGAGTGAAGGAATGGATCCGTCGCGACGGCGTTTTCTGGAACTGGGTGCCCTGGCGGCGGGAGCGGTCGCCGCGCGCGGGCAAACGCAGCAGCAGACCGAGGAAGGGGAGCATTCGAACAGCGCCAGCCTGCCGATGGGGAAGGACAATGCGGCGCTCTACGAGGAGAATCCTGACTCGGTGATGCCGCCGCCCACGGATCACGGGAATCTTCCTTCGTTCAAATACCCGTTCACGCTGGCGCACAAGCGGGTGCAGCCGGGAGGGTGGACGCGGCAGGCCACGATCGCGGACCTGGGCATCTCGAAGGAGATCGCGGGGGTGCAGATGCGGCTGATCCCGGGCGGCATCCGCGAACTGCACTGGCACAAGCCGTCGGAGTGGTCGCTGATGCTGTATGGCAACGCGCGCATCACCTGCATCGATCCCGACGGCAGGGCGTTTGTGGACGATGTGAAGGAGGGGGACATCTGGAATTTCCCGTCGGGCTATCCGCACTCCATCCAGGGGCTGGGTCCGGATGGGTGCGAGTTCCTGCTGGTGTTCGACGACGGCCATTTCGACGAGTACGAGACGGTGCTGCTGACGGACTGGATCGGGCATACGCCGCCGGGGGTGCTGGCGAAGAACTTCGGCACAGCTTCGTCGCCGTTTCCCGCCATGCCGCCGGAGGGCCGGTACATCTTTCCCGGAACCCTTCCCGGTCCGCTCGAAGCCGACCGCAAGGCGGCCGAAGGGAACCTGGGGCCGTCGCGCCTGCCGTTCGATTTCCGGCTGCTGGACATGCCTCCCACGAAGAAGACCCGGGGTGGAGAGGTGCGGATCGTGGACGGCAGCAACTTCAAGGCATCGCCGCAGATCGCGGCGGCACACGTCATCCTGCATCCGGGTGGATTGCGGGAGATGCACTGGCATCCGAACGCCGATGAGTGGCAGTACTACGTAAAGGGCAAGGGGCGGATGACGGTATTCGCGGCCGGGGCGCGCGCCCGCACCATGGATTTCCAGCAGGGCGACGTGGGCTATGTGCAGCAGACCTTCCCGCACTACATCGAAAACACCGGGGACACGGACCTCGTCTTCCTGGAGATGTTCAAAACCAGCGCCTACCAGGATGTTTCGCTGGTCAACTGGATCACGCACCTGCCTCCGCAGCTGGTCATCGATCACCTGAAGATCAGCCAGGCGACGCTGGACGGATTTCCGCATGAAGAGAAAGTTGTGATGCCCTGAGGCGGGCGGTCTCTCGGGCGCAGCTGCATTTCTGATTGCGGCTGCGCCGATTCCGGAAAAATCCGACCCCCGGGGGTGCGGGTGGCGACGAGCCTATTCCTCCTGCGGCTCGGGCCGATGAAGCAACTATCCACTTCCTCTCCGCAGGAAGCGTAGTCCGAAGCGCGGGGCCGCGCCCGATGGGACGCGGCCGGCGCCGGCGGACCTGTGTCCCGGGCGCGCCGAAGTGCATGTGCGCCGAAGTCCGGGCATGCCGAAGTCCGGGCATGCCGCAGTCCGGGCACGCGGCGGGATGCGGGAGGAGTGTGGAGCAGCGGCGCGATTCCGGCGCGCGTTACGGGTTGCGCTCGAAGGTTGCGCTCGAAGGGGCTGGTGGGCGGGCGCGATGGGCGGGCGCGGCGCTGGTCACGAGGGAACGATCGGATGGATTTGAGCGGTCGGGGGACGGAGAGGGCCGAGCGGAGCGGCAGGGACGCGGAGACGGCGCGCGCGCTCCGGCGGATGGGCGAAGACCTGACGGCTGTGCTGGCCGATTCCGAGCGGGAGATTGGGGTGCTGGCGCGGGGCTTCGAAGAGCTGGCGCACGGGACCGCGGAGGTGGTGGAAAGCGCCCGGGCGGTCGTGAGCTGCGCGGAAAGCGAGCCGATGCAGGCGCTGCGAGGGAGGCTGGACCGGCTGAACGCCGAGACCCAGCGCTTCCTGAGCGAACGGCTGGCGGCGACTGCGGCGATCCTCGAAACGGTGACCGGCGAGGCCCTGCGGCTGAAGACGCTGGAGCGTCAGACGCAGGCGCAGCGAGGCATCGCGCGGGAAACGGAGATGCTGCGCGTGCTGACCAACATCGAAGTGGCGCGGCTGGGAGAGGTGGGCGCGAGCTTTGCCTATCTGGCGCACGAACTGAATGACTTTTCCGCGACGGTGGCGAAAAGCACAGGCGAGCTGAGCCGGCACACCGAGGAGCGGCGCCGGGCGGTGGAGCAGACCCGGCGGACGCTGGCCGCGGAGCTGCCGCGCATGCGGATCGAGTTCGCGCGCACCGGGGAGGGGCTGAATCGCGCGGTGGAGGTGGCCGATGCGGTTTTGCGGCAGATGACGGAAACCTCGGAACGCTTCCGCGGCTGTGTGGAGCAGATTGCAACCCAGATCGCGGGCGTGGTGGCAGCCGTCCAGGCGCACGACATCACCCGGCAGCAGATCGAGCATGTTC
>JBAUGH010000039.1:0-12447 GCA_049679565.1 Acidobacteriaceae bacterium | reverse complement strand
GGACGTCTCGCTGTGCTTGCCCTGTTCGGCCTCGGGCTTGCAACGGCTGGATTTGCAGTCTCTAAGTGGCTTCCAGTTTCCTGTGTCCTGATTTTCGTTGCCGGCGCGGCCGTGATGGCGTCCGCTTCTCTCATGTTGTCACTCGTTCAACTCATTATTGCTGACTCAATGCGCGGGAGGGTAATGAGCGTCTACAACCTCGCCTTTCGCGCTGGAATGCCCTTAGGAGCTTTGATTCTTGGAAAGCTGATTCCTATCCTCGGCGTTTCAGCCGCTCTTGCAGGTTTCGGTTTATCTCTGGTTGGCGTAGCCAGCTACTTTCTGATCGTCGTGACCAAAGCGCCTACATTTCAGCGGCATGTAAAATCGCGAGCGTGATCTGATGGACCCGGCGGCGATTGCGGGGAATCAGCTTGGTGCTGGCTCGACGCCGGCTCGCAAGGAACAATCGATCGATGGCTGGCGAAACGATCTGGAATCTACGATGAGCGGCCTATAGATGATCAGGGAAGTAGGTCGCGTCAAAACGCTTCAATTCAAGATCTGAGTACCGGCTGGCTGGCCCCTCATCGGATTGATCGTAGAGATGCTCCGCCACCACCTTCCCCGCAACCCAGATGCGCATCGTCTTCCATGACATAACGTGGCGAGTGCCATTCTTAGCTAAAAGTTCAACCGACCAGGAGGTGTGCTGCTGATCAGGTTTGTCGCTCGTTATGTATTGCCCCTCGACCGTCACCTCCACCCCACCCATCTCTGCGATCAAATGAATCGGGAATAAAAGGTCCATCAGCATTCCCTGAAGCGTGTCTTTTGCGACAGTGCGTCGAGGCGCCTCGCCGAAGGATAGGTCAACCGCATCGGCATAGTAGCGATGGCAAAGCTCGATATAGGGCAGGAAATCGAAGCTAATGACGTTGCTCAAGATAGCTTCGTTCAGCGCTTTGTCTTGTATGCAAGGGACTTCATAATCGTCGGCCATTTCAGCCTCTACGTAGCCGCGAACTACCAGTTATTTTGCAAGGATTGCCTGACCAGAGTGATACGACGCGTGGTTGGTGCGGCCGACCACGACTGCAAGCCGGTTGCGCGTGGGGTCTTTGACAAAATCCCCATCGGAAACTGCCGTGGCTTTTGCAGCCAGTCTTCCAATGTGAACCGTTCGAAGGCTGTGGTGAGCTTGCCATTGACCTCAGCCCATGCTCTTCGAAGCTCAGTCGCCGAAAGAGGATCCTCAAGGAGCTTGTCGGGGTTCGTGATATACGTGTCATCCAACTCGGGGTGAAGTCTGTCGCCGAGACCGAGCAGGGGAAACATGCGATCGTGCGTGGCGGTCAGGTGGCCGAGTAGATAGAACACGCGGTTCTTACCTAGAGCGACCGGTTGGTGAAGTTGTTCGTCGGTCAAGTCCCCGAGGATCTTATCGAAGCGGCTAATAATGAGCTTCCATGAGTTGAGTACCGTGAGACTGAGGATCTCGTTGTTTAACATTTTGGTATGCTCTTCCCTTCTCGAGCGAAACTGTAAGTTCTTTGGCGGTGCGAGGTTCAATTACTAGCTCTTATGGACAACCTCAAACGAATACCCGTCCGGGTCAAATACATCGGCGGCGTAGTATCCCGGATAGTACTCCCGTCGTGCCCGCGGTGAAAGGTTGTCCCTGGCACCAGCGGATATTGCTGCCGTGTAGAATTCATCGACCTTCTCATTGGTTTCGGCCATGAACCCCCAGTGGATGGATGCTGGATCAGGCTTCCCCAGCTTGATCCAGAAGAACGCCCGCTTGCCGACACCAAATCCCCACAGATCAGGATGATCGCCTTCGCCCTTGTAGGGCAGGAAGAATTTGATATTAAGAGGCTTCAAGGCCGCCTCATAGAACGCTAACGAGCGTTCGACATTGCTGACAGCCAGAATCATGTGGTCGAGCATCTTTCTCTCCTTCGAATCACAAATGCTTCAACGGCCTCCTCACCATTGGACTGGCTTAGAGACGCTCGATTAGAGACTTCGGAGGGCTGTTATAAAGTTCTCGATCCTTCGGGTGGACGACGCCTTGCCGGACTTGAGGTTGCGCTCAATGCATAATCCAGAAAAGAAGGACAAGACCATTTCTGCAATTGCCGAAGGAGCCATCCTGGGTTTTTCTGCTTCGATATTCATCGCAAGAAGGTGCTGCAGCAGCGCTCGATTCTCGGTGATGGCGCCATAGGCCTCATCCGGAAGGATGGCGAATTCCCGCATAGAGTTGATGGCGAAACATCCCTGCTGTTCCCGCTTGTTGAGAGGACCATTCTTGAGAAAGGTCTCGACATTCTTCCAGCCGAGAGGCTCCTTGGTGAGAAGTCCCCTCTTTCCCTGGCTCTCAAGGTAGTGCCGAAGACACGCCACAAAGAGATCTTCCTTGTCTCGGAACTCGGTGTATAGCCCTGACTTGTTCACGCCTGTGGCCCGTTCCAATTCCTGGACGCTCGTGTCCGCAAACCCGTGCTTCCAGAAGACAGGCATCGCCTTCTCCAGCACTTCCTCTCGGCTAAAGCCTTTCGGGCGCCCCATACACGCATTATCCGATAAAGAACTAAATAGTTCAATATCGCTGCATCCTCGCTACGACCGCATCATCATATCGAACTGAACGGTTCACAACAACCTCGGCTCGGGACAGGGCCGGGGGCGGACTGATCACGGGTGAATGGTTTCAGGAAATCAAAGGAGATCTATGTCTAAGTTGGCAAACAAAGTGGCACTCGTAACCGGAGGTTCGCGAGGTATTGGCGCGGCGATCGCAAAGCGTCTGGCGGCAGATGGAGCGAGTGTGGCCATCACGTACGCGAAAGATTTCGGCGCGGCCTCCGCCGTGGTCAAGGCGATTGAAAACGGTGGCGGAAAGGCGATCGCGATCCAGGCCGACGCTGCTGACGCGGAAGCGGTCAAAAACGCGGTTGAAAAGTCGGTCGCGGCCTTCGGGCGGCTGGATGTGCTCGTGAACAATGCCGGCACGGCCATTCCGAAGACATTCGAGGAGACCACACTGGAGGAGATGGATCGCATACTTGCCATCAACGTTCGCGGTGTATTTGTCACGACGCAGGCGGCACTGAAGCACATGAAGGATGGCGGCCGGATTATCAACATCGGTTCAGCCGTGGGGGAGCGCGTCCAGACGCCCGGGCTCGTGCCCTACTCGGCAACAAAGGGGGCCGTAAAGATATTCACTCAGGGGCTATCCAGAGAGGTCGGGAGCCGAGGCATCACGGTCAACAACGTCCAACCGGGTCCGATCGACACGGATTTGAATCCGGCCTCGGGTGATTGGGCTGTACTCCAGAAGGCTGCCACAGCACTCAACCGGTATGGGCACGTTGAGGAGATCGCCGCAATGGTGGCGTTCGTCGCCGGCCCGGAGTCCTCGTACATTACAGGCGCGAATCTGACCGTGGATGGCGGAATGAATGCCTGACCAACAGGAGCAGGAGAGGACAATGCCTACACTCCAAAACAAAACCGCGCTTGTAACAGGCGCATCAAGAGGAATCGGCCGAGCGACAGCAGCGGCGCTTGCCAGGGCCGGGGCCCACGTCCTCGTTCACTATGGTCGCTCCACGCAGGAAGCGAACTCTCTGGTCGCCGAGATCCAAAGGAAAGGTGGACGCGCCGATGCAATCTCAGCGGATCTGGGAACTCCGGACGGCACTTCGGAGCTTGCCAAACAGGTGCGCTCCATCGTGGGCGATCGACTGGATGTGCTCGTGCTCAACGCCGGAATCAGCAAGGCGGCTCGCATTGCGGATTACACGGTAGAGGATTTCGACAGCCTCTTTGCGACAAACGTCAGAGGTCCGTTTTTTCTGCTGCAGCAACTGCTGCCCGTCCTTGGTGAGGGCTCAAGTGTCGTTGCTATCTCTTCCGCTGCGGCCCGTACTGTAGTGGGCAAGTCCAGTTTGGATAACCCTTCAATTCTTGCCTACGCCTCTACCAAAGGCGCACTTGAGACGCTGGTCAGGAACTGGGCCAATATTCTCGGGCCGCGCGGCATACGCGTCAACGCAGTCGCACCAGGCGTCATCGACACGGATATGTCGAATTTCACCAAGACAGAAACGGGACGCGAGGTCGCTCTCGGAATGCAGGCGTTAAAGCGACTCGGCAAGCCCGGGGATGTCGCCGATGTAGTCGCCTTTATGGCCTCGGATGCGGCGCGCTGGATCACGGGAGCCAGTATTCCCGTCGATGGCGGTTCGAAGCTCTAGGAACGTGAGGAACACAATGAATAGCACTTCGAACACAAGCAAAGAGATCAAGGTTCCTGGCCCTGATCATCCCATCACGATTTCACCAGTTGAGGGCAGGATCCGTGTAGCGGTTGCTCGACAGACAGTGGCTGAATCGACGCGTGCTCTTCGACTGGAAGAGAAGGGATATCCGCCCGTTTTCTACTTGCCGCGCAGCGATGCAGACATGTCGCTGCTCGTTCGGACAACAAGTTGCACATATTGTCCGTACAAGGGCGATTGCAGCTACTACAGCATCCCCATTGGCGGTTCCCGATCGGAGAATGCCGTGTGGACGTACGAGAGACCCCATGAGGCAGTCGCCAATATTAAAGAGCACCTGGCGTTTTATCCCTCAGGGGTCGATGCGATCGAAGTGATCGCTTAAGCGCGTTCAGTCGATCCACCAGCCGATCCACGATTCAGGCCGGAGGACGGCACGGTGGACCCGCCATCGTTCGAAACTTCCCGGGAGTTCATGTGATATCGAATCAGCCGCTTCTCACACCATATCGAATGGGAGACCTCGATCTTCCGAACCGCATCGTCATGGCGCCGCTCACCCGGATGCGTGCGCAACCGCTTGATCACGTGCCCACGACGTTGCAGGCGGCTTATTACGCACAGCGTGCTTCGGCTGGACTGATCATCACCGAGGCCACCGCGATTAGCCCGGAAGGATTTGGCTGGGCCGATACACCTGGCCTCTGGACCAACGAACAGGTTCGCGGATGGCGACATGTTACGGATGCCGTCCACGCAGCCGGCGGCCGCATCATTGCGCAGCTCTGGCACACTGGCGCGATCTCGCATCCCGAACTACTGGACGGCGCGCAGCCCGTATCCGCATCGGACGTCGATCCGGTCCAGATCTCGGTTACGCCTACGGGGAGGAAGCCCACGGTGACACCGCGGCCTCTGACGAAACAGGAAATTCGAGTTACCGTTGCCGATTTCGGGCGGGCTGCGCGGAACGCGATCGAAGCCGGCTTCGACGGTGTCCAGATCCTTGCCAACTATCTCTATCTGATCTCGCAGTTTCTGAACGCCGCCACCAACCTGCGTAAAGACGAATACGGCGGCAGCCTGGAAAATCGCTCGCGTTTTCTTTTCGACGTAGTGGAGGCGGTCCTGAGCGAGGTCGGTGCGCAGCGGGTTGGAGTCAAAATCAGCCCGATGCACGAAGGCGCGGCATTTCAAGCCAATGATGAAACCCTGCCCGTCACCGAATACGCAATTCGGAAGCTGAGCACCTACGGTCTCTCGCACTTGCTGCTGATGGGGAATACTACCGACTTCACCGGTACACCGCTTGAGAAGTTAGTCGACGATGGCATGTTCCAGCACTTCCGTCCTCTCTTCAAGGGCACACTGATCGCGAACGTAAAGATGGACCGTGATCGGGGGAATCGCCTTATCGCGGAAGGGTTGGCAGATCTGGTGGCGTTCGGCCGTCCTTACATCGCAAATCCCGACCTGGTCCAGAGGTTTGCCGTGAGCGCCCCGCTTGCTGAGGTTGATTGGGATACCGTGTACGCTTCGGGGCCGCACGGCTATTCCGATTACCCAAACTACCAACCATCCGAACAAAACTCCAGGAGTTGATCATGCCAAAAACAACACCCGAACAGAACAAAGCGATTGTTCTCGAAGCCTTCGACACTCTCTTCAACAAACGCGACTACGCGGCAGCAGAACGCTTCTGGTCGCCGAAGTACATCCAGCACAGCGCGCATATCGCGCCGGGACGCGAAGGGCTGTTCGCCCTGGTCCGTTCGACGCCAGACACGTTGCGCTATGAAAACCAGGTCATTGTCGCAGAGGGCGATTATGTCATAGCCCATGGCCGCTTCACCGGGATGGGACGGCCCGCGGCCTGGATTGCGGCAGACATTGTCCGATTCGAAAACGGTCTTCTGGCTGAGCACTGGGATGTATTGCAGGACGAAGCCACACGGGGCGAATCCGTCAGTGGCCTTCCCATGTTTGGCGACCATTTTCCTGCGTAGGTCGTGGATCTTCACACGACGATCACACCATATCGATTGGAGGAATCATGAATCTCACTGGAAACACCATCTTCATCACCGGCGGCGGATCGGGTATCGGCCGCGGTCTGGCCGAGGAGTTGCACAAACGCGGAAACAAAGTGATCATCTCAGGCAGACGCAAGAGCCATCTGGACTCCGTCGCGAAAGCTAATCCGGGCATCGAAGCTGTCGAACTCGACATTGCAGACCCAGACAGCATTAAAGGTGTGGCGAAGCACCTGACCGCGGAACATCCGGATCTGAATGTTCTCATCAATAACGCCGGGATCATGGAACCGGATCGGGCAGCGGGAGCCATCGACGACAAGCTCCTCGTGTCGACGGTTACTACCAATCTTCTGGGCCCTATCCGCATGACCTCGGCTCTCGTCGACCAGCTAAAGAGCCGTCGAGGTGTGATTCTCTACAACACGTCGGTCCTTGCCTTCGTGCCTTTGGCTGTGACGGCCGTCTATTCTGCCACAAAAGCTGCGCTCCACTCCTATGTGCTTTCGCAACGCTTCCTGCTTCGCGATAGTGGCGTTCGTGTACTCGAGGTCGCACCGCCGTGGGTGCGTACAGAACTCATGAACAGCCAAGAAGCCGAGCAGGCAATGCCTCTCGATCGGTTCATCGCCGAAACGTTGAATGTGCTTGGAACAGATGCCGACGAAATTCTGGTTGAAGCAGCGAAGTCTCTGCGAGCCAATCCTGGCCCTGAGGAACATGCCCTGGTGAACGGGTTCAACCAGCAAATGCTGAAGCTGTTCGGCCCGAACCAAGCCTAGCCATGGCCGGACCGCATCTCATTTTTTGCCCCCCTGTGTATGTCTATGCTGATGCTTATGCTCGACTCCACGATTCCTCATTCGTGGCCGTCATCCGCATAAAATGCGCGATTAGCATAATGAATATCAAGAAGCATCACTGTTCGCGCTATGCGAAGGTTGAATCCATCGCCTTCATGACCGGCTACCGAGAAATGGGCTGGAGCACCTCCCAAGGAGCGGCTGCCCGTGCCGAAAGCGGTAAAGTCGTGCTCGCCGTTCTCCATGAGCGCCAGGTCTGCGACGAAAGAAACGTCGACTCGGAATCGCGCCAGGGCTTCGATGAAGCACCCCAGCCGCTGCGAAGACGCATAAAGAGCCCTGTACACACCCATCGGGTCGTCAAAGCGATTCCCGAAGGTTCCGTCTTCCTTGGCGTATGTCCAATCAGGAACCGCCCAAGCGTCGACACCCCTCCTGACGGAAGGGCGGCCCTGGGCTCTCATCGTGCGGGTCCGCGGTCGACGGCTGGCATCGGCAGTGTGGTGCGATTACCGAAGCCGATGTCCATGGCGGTGTTCTTCCCTAATGAGCGGACGCCTGGACTGATTGACCGGATCACCCCGCCCAATCACGCTGCCATCGCGGCGGGTTCTTCTCTTCTCCCGATGCAACGGGGCTAATAGGGCTTGCATCGTCGTAAACCTGTCGCTTGGCGCACGCCTTAGGGGTCTAAAATCGGCCAAAAGATCGGCCAAAGTGCAGAGCTACTGCGAGTAGACAATTAATAACAAACGGCTTACTGTTGAATGTTATCGGCCATAATCCAGCTCCCCGCTTAAACCCTCGGCAGGGCAATTCATCTGACTGAAGATCGGCCAAAAGATCGGCCAAAATCTTCATATAGTGTCTGTAATCTACTTTAGAATTAGAAGAAGTCGATGAGACAATTTCGGCCATTTTTTGCAGCAACCTCGGGGATCCTTCTATGGCAGCCATTGAAACCGTCGATCGGATCGAGCCCGCGCTACTGGAAGACGCTCCGGCGAACATTACGGATGTCATTGCGGAGCTCTCCGCCAAAGCGGCCACCCTTGGCTCAGCGCTGCATCCCAGGACCGCGTCCAATCTCGCTGATCTCGTGCGCATCATGAACACCTACTACAGCAACCTGATCGAAGGTCACCACACCCGTCCGCGCGATATTGAACGGGCGCTTGCAGGAGAACTCGATCCAGACAAGGGGCGCCGCGATCTTCAGCTCGAGGCCAAAGCGCATGTGCGGGTTCAGGCCGAGGTGGACAAATTGTTTGCGGAGAGCCGCCTGCCTGATCCAACGTCATCGGAGTTCATTCTCTACCTCCATCGGGAGTTCTATCGGGACGCGCCGAAGTCTATGTTGCGGATTACCGGGACCGGCCGGGAGTTCGTAATGGAGCCAGGGAAATGGCGGTCCTTGCCCGAACACGATGTCGCCGTGGGCCGGCATCTGCCGCCATCGAGCAACCGGGTTCCCGATTTCATGAGGCACTTTGAGCTGCGTTATCGTCAGCAGGGATTAGGCAAGGGATCTCGCATCCTCGCTCTGCCGCCAGCGCATCACCGGCTGAACTACATCCATCCTTTTCCGGATGGCAATGGCCGCGTAAGCAGACTCATGAGTCATGCGATGGCGCACACCGCCGGAATAGGCGCCCATGGTCTTTGGTCCGTTTCCCGTGGTTTGGCGCGTGGGCTCGAGAGTCGGAGTGAATACAAGCAAATGATGGACTATGCCGACACGCCGCGCCAGAATGATCTGGATGGCCGGGGTAATCTCTCTCTGCGTGCATTGAAGGAATTCACTCTCTGGTTTTTGAAAGTGTGTCTTGACCAGGTCACCTTCATGTCCGGCTTGTTCGAGATCGAAGCTCTGGCGCAGCGATTCAGGAAGTATGTTGCACAGAGCGAATCTCTCAAGCCCGAGTCTTCGCGGCTTCTCGAAGAAGCATTGATGCGAGGCGAATACGACCGCGGCGAAGCAGCGCGCATCACTGGATTGCCAGAACGCTCCGCCCGGCGGGTCTTGAACGATGTCGTGGCCAAGGGAATACTCGCCTCCGCAACACCGAAAGGGCCGGTGTCGCTCCGCTTCCCGACGGAATCACTGGAGATCTTTTTCCCCCGGCTTTATGTGCAGGCTTAACGCACCGCCATTCCAGTCAGACCCACACCACCGAGCCTCGACTTGCGAGCTGTAAGTTCCTTGCTCACCCCCGAGTCCGTCGCCGACAGATAAACCGCACGCCTGCCGAAAGCTCACATTGTTCCCTATCCACACGGGTTCCCCATCACTTCGGCTAAGCTTATGAATAATAGGAATTTACATGTCGCAACAATCGACGCCAGTCTGTTTTCGGCCATTAGCATTGTCTGAACTTATCTTACTTATTTTCAATGGTTTACTAAATAGTTGGGGACGCAAGGCTGGCGGTGGGAGCTACGGGGTGCATATTCTAAGTTATTGATTTTAAAGTTGTTGCCGGGGACTGGATCGAACCGCCGACGTCGGCCTTTTCATGGCCGCTTACGGATCAGGCAAGGCGGTTTGGAATGAATGCTATGAAGAACAGGCGTGTTAGGCAATGCTGGCTTGGGATTTGTCTGGGATGGAGTGGGCCACTTTCCTCCCGTTGATGTTCCCCTATTGTTCCCACACGCTGGACCGAGCGATTGCGACAATTTCGAGTCAGGCCGGGCTCCGTTGCTGCAGAATTGCCTGTCAGCACATCCATTTGTGATGGGTATTGCGGCCCGACTCCTGGCGAGCGACAAGCCCCAAAGCACTCACTCCCGGCAGTCCTTCGCGCATTTGCTTTCCAGGGTGTTTGACAATGGCACGCACCCAGGGTCAGAATCGAGCCCTTGGGCGATCATTGTTGTGGATCTGGTACATCTGCACCATCGCAAAGGCGAGATGGCCGCATTAGAATCGCGTGTGCCGGTTGCGCCACCTTCTTCCCGGCGAGTTCGCTAGGCCCGGCGCGCGGAGGGAATTGCGACGGAAATGGAGCGCATTCGCGTTTTGGTCGTCGATGATCACCCGGTCGTCCGGCGCGGCCTGCACAGCATGCTCGACGGCGAGTCTGGCATCAGCGTCGTCGGTATGGCCAGTTCGGGCAATGAGGGCCTTCAGCTCGCCGAGAAACTGAATCCGGACGTGGTCCTGCTTGATCTGCGCATGTCCGATATGGGTGGCGTCGAGGTGATCGCTTCCCTGCGGGCGGCCCGGCGCGAGTGTCGCGTGCTCGTTCTCACCAACTACCAGCTGGATGAAGATATCTTCAACGCCATGGAAGCCGGCGCCCTGGGCTACCTGCTGAAGAGTGCCTCGCAGGAGGAGGTCATCGACGCGATCCGCGCCGTAAGCCAGGGGCGACGGAGGATTCCGACTGCTCTGGCCATGCGCCTCGCCGAACGTGTGGGACGTTCCGCCCTCAGCACGAGGGAGCAGGAAGTCCTCGAACTGGTTGTCGACGGCCATACCAATAAAGAGATTGCCCGGGCATTGGGGATCAGCGACATCACGGCAAGGAATCACGTCATCAGCCTTCTTTCCAAGCTCAACGCTAAAGACAGAACGGAGGCAGCCACCATCGCCCTCCGCCGAGGGCTGGTCAGGCTCAAGGAGTGATGGCCGGGTAAGCGGGCAGCTGCGCTGTTCCCGCGAACGATGCGTTCGGAGATGGATCGCACTTCATGGCAATCGCCGCCCATCGGATGGTTCGGCCGCTGCTCGCTGCAACTTTGGGCGGCAGCTGCGGCTGCCTGCTCGCTCTTGCCCCCGCGCTGCGCAGCACTCCGTCTCCGCCCGTGATTGCGTTCATCGCCCGCACCACCGGCACGAATTTCACGGAGGACATGCATCGGGGCGCAGAGGCTGCGGCGCAAAGCGCCGGCTATCGGATCTACTGGAACGCTCCCACCCGGGAGGACGACGTCGACCGCCAGATCCGCATTGCGCAGTCGGCGGTCGCCCGCGGAGCGAGAGCGCTCATCCTGGGGCCTACCAATATCTGGGGCGTCACCACCATGGTCAACAGCTTGTTGCAGCGCCGGTTGCCGGTCGTCTTCGTGCAGGCCAGCCCGGCGGAGCCCCTTGGCCGCTGGCTCACATTCGTCACTCCCGACCAGCGCCAGTTTGGCAGGATCGCCGCCGGCCGTGTTGCCCAGGTGACCGGCGGCAGTGGCGAGGTGGTCATCGTCGGCATCGACCGTGGCACTCCTGAGACGCTCTCCCGCGCGGAAAGCTTCATCCAGGTCGCCGCCGCCTATCCGCGGATAAAGGTCGTCGCCGAGTCCCCCGGCGCGGTCCAGACGATGGAGGCCGAACAGAGCACCCGCGAACTGATCAGCACCTATCCGGAGCTGAAGGCTATCTTCGCCGTCAGCGCTGATGCCACGCAGGGCGCCATGCTCGCGCTGCAGGATGTCGATGCGCGCCATTCGATCGCCCTGATCGGCTCCGATCGCGATCTGTTCCTCGCCGCCAATCTTCGCGACGGCAAGCTCGATTCCCTCGTCACCGCCGACGGCTATCGCATCGGCTATCTCGCCGTGCAGGCGGCTCTGGCCGGAATCCGGGACCGACGTTTGCCCCCTCCACAACTCGTGCCCGCCGAGCTTCTCACCCGCGGCAGCCTGAAAAGCGATGACTATCACTGACACTGACAGCGCCGTCACCCCTCACGAGGCAGAACGGTGGAAACAGAAAACGACGAGGCGTCTGATGCGGCCACTGGTGCGCAACTTCCTCGTCTTTGCCCTTGCCGTTCCCTGCGGTCTTTTCCTCACCCTCGGCACTTTCGATGTGCTGCAGTCGCCCATTCGCGGTCTGCCCTATCAGGATGATTTTGCCGATGGCAACGCTTCGGGATGGGTCGCCTACGATGGCAACTGGACCGTCGAATCCGGCGTCATGGTCAACGAGTCGAACGAGCGCGGCGCCAAACTGGTCGCCGGTTCGCCCTACTGGACGAATTACGCCCTGGATGCTGACATCGCCCTCAACAACACTGGCGATGCGGGCGTGCTGGCAAGAGTTTCGGACGCCGAACCTGGCGTCGATTCCTATCGAGGGATTTACGCCGGCCTGCGCGTGCGCGACGAGTCCCTCGTAGTCGGTGTGGCGGATCACAGCTGGTCCGAACTGGCGGTGCGGCCTCTGCCTCATCCCATCGTCACCAACTCTTGGTACCACCTGCGCCTCGAGCTGAGAGCCTGCTATGAGGCAGGACCGACGGGCTACGTCGTGTACTGGCAACTGGCGGAACTGGGTGTCCAGTGCGAGGTCGTGGCGCCCACGCTGGTACCGGTTAAGGCTGGTGATCGAGTCAAGAC
>JBAUGH010000038.1:0-3342 GCA_049679565.1 Acidobacteriaceae bacterium | reverse complement strand
ATTTACCAGGCGCTGGACATGACCAACGCCACTGCGGCGGATTACCAGAGCATGGTGGGCGCGGCGGTTGCGGTCCAGAACATGAAGCAGGCCGAAGCCTGGCTGCGCGAAGGGCTCGAGAAATTTCCGAAAGATCCCAAAACCCTGGCCGCGGCCGCCCAGTTCGAGCAGGCGCGCGGCGATAATGCGCGCGCGGCCGACTACTGGCGCGCCTCGCTGAACGCCATGCCCCCGGTGTCGCCGGCCACCGACCTGGCCCACAAGATGGATCAGGCGGATATGGTGCGCCAGACCAGGCCCGCCAGGCCGACCGATCTCGTGGACCTCCTCAATCCCGACGCCGCGATGGCCGAGGGCGAGACCGGCGTGGCGCTGCCCAGTTACAGCAATCCAAACCCGCTGCGAGCCAGTTCCGAGCCGTATGGGCCCGACCCGTATTACACCGGAACGGCCCCGGTACAGCTCAACCAGCAGCAGGCGCAGCCCCCCAGCCTCGGTCCCCTGCCGGGCGGTCCTCCGGCAACTCAGCAGAGCGAGACCAACGGCGGAAATGCCGGCGCTGCGAATGCGAATCCGAGTACGAATTCCGGCCCCGCGCAGGGAACACGGATTGCGCCGCTCGAAACCCAGCCGACCACGCTGCCGCCGCCGCTCACCTCCGCGCCGGCCACCGTGCCTCCTGTGAGTCCGGCTCCCATCATTCCGCCGCCGCAGAATCAGGCGCCGCAGAGTCAGAATCAAGCTCCTGAGAATCCCACTCCGCACTATCAGGTTCCGCTGAACGGAGTTCCGCCACCGCCGCCCGCGGCCAACCCGCCGGCAGCCCCCCCGGCGAAAAAGCCGAAGAAGAAGCAGGGGCCGGTGACGCCGTATATTCCTCCCTCGGCGGAGAACGGCAATGCGCCCGGCGCTGCGCCGACGCCGACCACCACCGCGAGCACCGCGGACCAGGAGCTCGGGCTGGATACCAGTCCGGCGCTGACCACGCTGCCCAACGCCAACGACCAGGCGGCGCAGCAGGCCCAGGCCGCGCTCGACGCGGCAAAGCAGCCCATCGATCCGTCGCTCGCGCCTACCCAGTACTCGCCGGAACAGCAGCAGATTCCTCCGCCCCAGAATCAGGAGCAGCAACCCTATTTCGAGCGGCCGCCCGCCGTCTCGCAACAGCAGCAGCAGGGACAGAACGGGACCAATTCCGGCGCCAGCGACGACGATCTCATGCGCCAGAACCTGCCTCCGCTGCGTGGCCCGTATGAGCGGCCCGCAATTGTCCGCCAGCAGGATCTGCGCCAGCAGGCCCAACAGCAGCTCATGAACATCGAAGGCGGATACAGCTCCTGGCTCGGCGGCACCGGCTTTGTCAATCACCGCAGCGGCACCGCCGGGTTCGATTCGCTCACCGCGCTCGAGGCTCCGTTTGAGGCTTCGGCCGCGCTCGGCACCGGCGCGCGCCTCACCTTCGTAAGCAATCCCGTCTTCCTCGATTCGGGCGCGCCCAGCACTTCGCCGCTCTTGCCCGGCGGCGTGGTGGAGCGGCTCGGCACGGCGCCGGTCAACACGCCCCTCAGCCAGCAGAACGCCACCGGCATCGGCGGCGAAGTGCAGCTCGCCTTCCCCAACTTCGCCGCCAGCGCCGGCTATACCCCCTACGGCTTCCTCGTTTCCAACGTGATCGGCAGGCTCGACTGGAAGCCGGCCAACGGGCCGTTCACCTTCCTCTTCAACCGCGACGCGGTGAAGGATTCCCAACTGGCCTATGGCGGGCTCCGCGATCCCGGCTCGGCGGGCCCGGATTACGGCGGCAATATCTGGGGCGGAGTCATGGCCACCGGCGGCGAAGTCCAGTTCGGCCACGGCGACGCCAACTCCGGCTATTACATCAGCGGCGGCGGCCAGTATCTCGACGGCGTGCACGTCCAGACCAATACCCGCTTCGACGGCGACGCCGGCGCCTACTGGCTGGTGAAGGATATTCCCGACGAAGCGCACCTGACCGCCGGCGTGAACTTCTTCGGCATGCATTACACCCATAACTCGGTTTACTTCACTTATGGGCAGGGCGGTTACTTCAGTCCCCAGGCCTACTTCCTGGCCAATGTGCCCATCTCCCTCCAGGGCCGCTCCGGCTATAACCTCCACTACAGCGTGGTGGGCGCGTTCGGCGTGCAGGCCTTCCAGGAAGACAGCGTGCCCTTCTTCCCCCTCGACCCGGTGCTGCAGACGGCCAACAACAATCCTTATTACTCGGCCCAGACCGTAGTGAGCGGGAACTACGACCTGCACGCGGAAGTCTCTTATCACCTGAACGACCACTGGTTCGCGGGGGGCTTCCTCTCCATGAACAATACCCGCGATTACAACAACCAGGTGGTGGGATTCTTTGTGCGCTTCGCCATCCGTCCGCAGGTGGAATCGGAAGCCGGACCGACGGGATTGTATCCGTGGGATGGCCTGCGTCCCTACCGCGCTCCTTAGTCAGGGAATCCCCTGACTTTACTATTGCGAAAACCACAAAATCCGTGTGCAATGGCGGGCAATACTCCTGGATTCAGATGAGGCTCTGCCGTGGTTTCCAAGCTGCGCTGTATCTTTCTGCCCGTTGTCCTGACCTTTGCCGCGAGCCTTCCCGCCCTCGCCGCCACCTGGACGCAACCTACTCCTGAAGAGTTGAAAATGACCTCCGATCCGGCTGCTCCGGATGAGCCCGCGGTCTATCTGTTCCGCGAAGAAACCGTGGACGATAAGCTCCACTATCACAGCCTCTATGTCCGCATCAAGATCCTCACCGAGAAGGGCAGGGAAGAGTTCGGGGATGTCGAGATCCCCTACGAAAAAGGATCTGCGGAGAATGGCGGGAGCGAGAGCATCCACCAGATCGAAGGGCGCACCATCCACTCCGACGGCACCATCATCCCCTTCACCGGCAAGCCCTACGACAAGGAGCTGGTGAAGAGCGGCGGCATCCGGGTCATGGCCAGGGTCTTCAGCATGCCCGATGTGCAGGTGGGCAGCATCCTCGAATATCGCTGGGAGCTGCAATACGGCGACTCCATGCTGGAATCGCCCCAGTGGTTTGTGCAGCAGAACGTCTTCGTGCACAAAGCGCACTACCATTTCACTCCCTTCGACATGGACTGGAATCGGGTCGTTACCGTGAAGGACTCGCTCGGCAAGGAGAGGGTAGCGAACCGCCTGCTCTGGTATCAGTGGCTGCCGAATGGCGCCAAAGTCCAGGAGCAGACCGGCGGAGGCTACGACCTGGTGGTCGAGAACATTCCCGCGCTGCCGGATGAGGACTATGCGCCGCCGGTCGACAGCTACTCCTACCGCGTCCTCTTCTAC
>JBAUGH010000037.1:0-7729 GCA_049679565.1 Acidobacteriaceae bacterium | reverse complement strand
GGCCACATCGTGGTCATGGACGACTCCCCCGCCCAGCTTGCCCTCACCCGCTGGTCCCAGTCCCTTTGGCGCGAGCTCGCCGAGGACCTGCCCCCGGAAGCCGAGTTTGAAGCGCGCGGCACGCTCTGGGTCGCTGCCGACGAAGAGGAAATGCAGGAGGTCCGGCGCAAGCAGCAGGTCTACTCTGCCGCCGGCGTCGCCACAGAGATTCTCGACAGCCACGCGCTCGCCGCCGCCGAGCCGCAGCTCCGCCGCGATCTGCCCGGCGCCCTGCTCGTGCCCTCCGACGCAGTCCTGTATCCCCCCTGTGCAGCCGGCTATCTCCTGCGGGAAGCCCTCCGCATGGGTGCGCAGCTGCTCGACCCCCAGCGCGTGATCGTTGCGAAACACGGTCGCGTGCATCTCGAAAACGGAACTGAGCTGCAGGCCGCACACATCGTCAATGCCTGTGGCGCCGACGCAACCTACCTCATCCCCGAGCTGCCCATCCGCCGGCGCCGCGGCCATCTCGTCATTACCGATCGCTATCCCGGCTTCGTCCACCACCAGCTGGTGGAACTGGGCTACCTGAAAAGCGCCCATTCCGTCGCTACAGATTCCGTTGCCTTCAACGTCCAGCCCCGCCAGACCGGTCAACTCCTTATCGGGTCGTCGCGCGAGTACGGAGCAGAAGATGCCGGGATCAACCACCCTCTGCTCGGCGCCATGATCGCGCGCGCGCGAAGCTACCTGCCCCAGCTTGGAAATCTCCAGGCCATCCGCGTTTGGACCGGGTTCCGCGCAGCCACGCCGGATAAGCTCCCCCTGATCGGGCCCTGGCCAGGCGACAATTCCCTGCTTCTGGCGACAGGACACGAGGGCCTCGGTATCACCACCTCGCTGGCGACCGGGAAGCTGGTGGCCGCCGCCCTCACCGGCGAAGTTCCGGCCATCGATCCGGAGCCCTATTTCCCCGCCCGCTTCGCCCAGAGCTTCGCCTCGACGGAGCCGCAGCATGCCTGAGACGGAAACGCCGATTGCCCTGGACGTCAACGGCATCGCCATCCAGGTGCCCCAGGGAACCACCGTCGCGGCGGCCGTGCTCATAGCGAGTACGAAGACCCGAACTTCCGTCAGCGGCGAACCCCGCGGGCCGCTCTGCGGCATGGGCATCTGCTTCGAGTGCCGCGTGACCATCGACGGCGCGCCCCACCAGCGCAGCTGCCAGATCCTCTGCGTGCCCGGAATGCAGGTGGCCACGCCATGAAAACCGCCTTCGACATCCTCGTGCTCGGTGCCGGGCCCGCGGGCATCGCAGCGGCCGTCACCGCGGCGGAGAACCGCCGCAGCGTTTGCCTGGTGGACGACAATCCCGCGCCCGGCGGCCAGATCTGGCGCGCCGGCGGTTCCATGCCCGAGGCGGCGAGGACATGGATCGGCCGGCTGGAGAAATCAGCCGTGGAACGCGCCCAGGGATGGCGCGCCTTCGATTTCCCCGACCGGCGTACCGTTTGCGCAGAACGGACCGGCACCGCAGAACACACCGAGCTGAAGTTCGAAAAGTTGATCCTCGCCACCGGCGCGCGCGAACGCTTCCTCCCCTTCCCTGGATGGACGCTCCCCAACGTCATGGGCGCCGGGGGTCTCGATGCGATGGTCCGCGGCGGCCTGCCGATCGAGGGCAAACGCGTTGTCGTCGCGGGAACAGGTCCGCTCCTGCTCGCAGTCGCGGCTCACCTCGCCCACCATGGCGCCACCGTCCTCGAGATCTGCGAGCAGGCGCCCGTCGCGCAAATGCTCCCCCTCGCCGCGCAGGTGGCCCGCCAGCCGGGAAAGCTGCGGCAGGGCGCGCAGTATCGCTGGGCAACGCGCCACAGCCGCTACCGGACGAATTGCCGCCCGCTCTCCGCGCACGGCGATACCCGTCTGCGCTCCGTGACCCTCCGCCAGGGAGCGAAGCAATGGATCGTGGAATGCGATTACCTCGCCTGCGGCTTCCATCTCGTGCCGAACACCGAGCTGGCGGAGTTGCTCGGTTGCCGTCTCGAAGATGGATTCGTGGCAACCGATGAGTTGCTGCAGACCTCGGTGGAGAATGTCGCGTGCGCCGGCGAGCCCACCGGAATCGGCGGCGTCGAGCTCTCGCTGCTGGAAGGCCGCATCGCAGCCCTGGCTGCCTGCGGCCGTCAGCAGGAGGCGCGCAGCCTTATCCCCGAGCGGTCCCGGTCCATGAGCTTCGTGCGCGCCCTGCGCCACGCCTGCACCCTCGCACCCCAGCTGCGCGAAATCGCCGCCGACACCATCGTTTGCCGCTGCGAAGACGTCCCCCTCAACTCCCTGCGCCCGCATACAGGGTGGCGCGATGCCAAGCTGCACACCCGCTGCGGCATGGGGCCGTGCCAGGGCCGCATCTGTGGCGGCGCCGTCGAGTTCCTCTTCGGCTGGCGCGCCGAATCCGTTCGGCCTCCCCTCTTTCCCGCCCTGGTCGGCAGCCTGGCCGGACCGGAAACCAATATCCCTGATCACCTGAAGGAGACCGTATGAAGTGGTATGGCGTAATGCCTGCAATGACGACAAGTTTTGACCCTGAACTGCGTGTGGATGCGGAGGCCATGACCCGGCACGTCCAGTGGCTGCTGGCCAATGGCTGCACCGGCGTCATCGCCCTCGGCTCGCTCGGTGAGGCCGCAACCCTCACCACCGCGGAAAAGGACGCGCTGCTGCGCAACACCGTGGCCGCCGCGAAAACCGCGCCCGTGGTTGCCGCCATCTCGGCCCTCTCCACCCCCGAAGCCGTCTCCCTCGCAAAGAACGCCGAGCAGGCCGGTTGCTCCGGCCTCATGGTCCTCCCTCCCTATGTCTACAAGGGCGACTGGCGCGAGATGAAGGCCCATATCGCCGCCATCTTTCAGGCGACGCAGCTCTCCTGCATGCTCTACAACAATCCGGTGTCCTACGGAACCGACTTTCTGCCCGAGCACATCGCCGAGCTCGCCGGCGAGCATCAGAACTTCGCCGCAGTCAAGGAATCGAGCACCGACGTGCGCCGCGTCACCGCGATCCGCGCCCTCATCGGAGATCGCCTGAAGATCTTTGTCGGCGTCGACGATGCCATCGTCGAAGGCATCGCGGCCGGCGCTGTGGGCTGGGTGGCCGGGCTGGTGAATGCCTTTCCCGCCGAGTCCGTCGCGCTGTTCAACGCCGCCATCGAGGGCCGCGACGCAGACGCCTTCGCTCTCTATCGCTGGTTCCTCCCCCTGCTGCGCATGGATACCGTGCCGAAATTCATCCAGCTCATCAAGCAGGTCCAGCAGGAAACCGGCACCGGCAATGCGCGCGTGCGCCCCCCCCGGCTGGAAGTAGTCGGACAGGAGCTGGAAGAAACACGCGCCGCCGTGAAACACGCGCTGGCCCACCGGCCCACCCCGCGGAGCACGGAATTCAAGGCGTAGGGAAGCTCGCCATGAAACCGGCGGTGGCGCTGTGAGCGCGGGTATGTCCTGGCGGGCGATTCATCATCGGGAGGACCGGGTATGACAAACAGGGGGAGAAAGCCCATGGCCGCCGGGTTCGCCGGCATCCTGTTGTTGGGCGCATGCGCAGCGGCCCAGGACGTCGCCACCGACGCCTCTTTGTGGACCCAGGGGAAGACGATCGTCAACCACCAGATTCACCGCGATCGCTCCGCCCCGCTCGAAACCATGGTCCGGACGTACCAACTGCCTCCCCGGCCGCCCCGCCGCCATCCTTCCCCCGCCCAGCAGAAGGAGCCCCCGGTCAATCCGCCTGCCATCGACCCGGCAGCCGCCGCGGTCGAGCAGACCACCCAGGGAGCGCTCCCACCGGCAACCCCGGTCGCCAGCTTCGACGGCCTGGGCAACGGGTTCCAGGGCCCGCAGGGCGCCGCGGAAGCCCGCAATCCATCGGACAACAGCCTGGCCGTTGGCCCCAACGAAATCGTGCAGATCGTCAACTCGCGCATGGCCATCTTCACCAAAAAAGGCAAGCGCTATCCGACGACCGGCAAGGCCCTCTTCGGGCCGGTCGTCACCAACACCCTCTTCGCCGGCTTCGGCGGGCCCTGCGAAAAAATGATCAGCGGCGATGCCGTCGTTCGCTACGACCAGCTGGCCAGGCGCTGGCTCTTCGTTCTGCCCATCTTTCGGCGCATCGCCGACGATCCCCACGCGCCCTATGCCATGTGCTACGCCCTCAGCACCGGCCCGGACCCCATGGGCTCTTACAACCGCTACCAGTTCGACCGTCCGCTGTTTCCCGACTATCCCCGCCCCGCCATCTGGCGCGACGGATATTACCTCCCCACCAGCACCGGCGACACCGTCATCCAGAAGCAGCTCTGCGCGGCCGACCGGAACCGGATGCTGCGCGGCGAAGCGGCCGACGAACAATGCGTGATCATCGACGGCGTGAACTTCCTCAATGCCGCCGACATCGACGGACAGAGCCTGCCGCCCGCCGGGATGCCCGAGATTGTGATGGCCGCCGGAGGCACGCAGCTGCATCAGCGCTTCGACGATGACGGCATCTATGCCTGGCGCTATCAGGTCGATTGGGCGGATCCGGCCCAAACCCATATCTCCGGACCGGACAAGATCGCGGTCGCACCCTACCACTATCTCTGCAATGGACAGCTGAGCCGTTGCGTTCCCCAGCCGGGCACCGATGTTCGCCTCGATTCCCAGGGCGACAAACTCATGCAGCGGCTCGCCTGGCGCGACTTTGGCAATCATCAGTCCATCGTGGCCACCCACTCCATCGACACCCGGGCCGGTGGAGGCGTGCGCTGGTACGAGTTTCGCCTGGATGCTACCGGAAACCCGCAGCTCTACCAGCAGGGCACCTATGCCCCCGATGGCAACTATCGCTGGATGGGCAGTATCGCCATGGATCGCCGCGGAGACATCGGCGTCGGCTATTCCTTTGGAGGGCCCTCCATCGATCCCGGGCAGCGCTTTGCGGCGCGGCGTGCCGGCGACCCAAAGGGCCAGATGACGCTCCACGAAGCAATCCTCGCGAACGGCGAGGCTCCCCAGACCAATACCCTCCGCTGGGAGGACTACACCACCCTCGATATCGATCCGAGCGACGGATGCACCTTCTGGTACGTCGGCGACTATCTGCAGAAGGGCGCGGAAGACTACTCCACCCGCATCGGTGGATTCCGGCTGCCGGGCTGCGAAGGGCGGCAGCGCCGCTTCGGCATCTTCTGAGCTTCAAAAGGGCGGTCACTGGAGCAGCCTGGCCTCACTCCGGCGCCTCACCCAAATCTGTCAAGCCCCGCGCCGCTTTACGAAAGTAACACGACTTGATAACACGCCACTTATACGTCCATAAGTCGAAAGAAAGTTGGCAGTGTTAGGCACTGGATCTGGTATTCTATATATATAGGGTAAAAAAAATAAAACAAGGCTGAAGGAAGAACAGCAAGGCTGCCTCCCGAGGCAGCCTTTTCTCATGCGCGAATCCACGAGAAGCGCAGGCCGAGCCTCGATCGGGCCGGGGACGAAAGGGGGATCGAAACCCGGTCCGATCCTTTCTTTCCTTCACATGCAGGGGGATGAAGGGATGATTTTCAAAAACGAAGCTTCGGCGACTGGCGACCGGCTACCGGCCACGGGCTACCAGCTACCACCGGGTAATACCCACAAGGTATTACCCAGCAACCTCCGCCGATTCAACTTACTGCGCGACCACCACCCCCCGGGGGGGAGGGGTCGGAGACTTACCATGCCAGGTCAAAAGCGGCTGCAAGACCTACCCTCCCTGTCTTTTCTTCCACTTACCAGGGGATGATAGGGACGTTTACGATGGCGGACGCCCCGCGTCGCTGATGGGCGTCAGGTTGTGTTCCAGCAGCGAGCGGTTGAACGCCGGAACCTCCTGGGTCATCAGCTTCTTGTAGTCGGCCTCGGCCTTCGACAGCTTCTGCTCGATGTCGCTGAACAGCTGGTACTCGGTGTCGGTGGGACGGTAATCGCCCCCGCCCGCCACATCGCCTGCGCCCGGGCCGATCTCCGCCGCCAGCCACAGCAGGTTGTAGTAGACCTTCCAGGCGGAGATGTACGTCTTGTCGTCGCTGGCAGCCAGGGGTTTGGAGAGTAGCTCGTACTCCACCTCCTGGATCTTCTTGTCCGTCTCCAGAGCGCTTTGCGCAAAGGCTTTCTCGCTGGGCTCGCTGTCCAGCATCTTCTCCACGTCCGCCAGCTGTTTGCGCATCCACTCGATGCGGTTCACCATGTCCGAGGTCTTGTCGACATCGGCGGCGATCTGCAGCTGCAGCTTCACCGAGGCTTCGATGTCGGCCGGCGTCCCGTGGCTGTGCGGATCAACCAGGATGGTCACCGGTTGCGTGTAGGTCTGCCCATCGACCGTGAGCTTAGCAGTGTATTTGCCCGGCGCGGCCATGGGCGTCG
This sequence comes from Acidobacteriaceae bacterium, assembly GCA_049679565.1. Classification (GTDB taxonomy): domain Bacteria; phylum Acidobacteriota; class Terriglobia; order Terriglobales; family Acidobacteriaceae; genus Palsa-343. The sequence goes on along the minus strand of JBAUGH010000037.1, from coordinate 1,316 downwards.
GGATTCGCTCCATCCCCCAGTGGGTCACGGGGCGCGCATCGTCGCCGAAGAAGCGGCCTTCGTAGAAGATGTGCGGATCCTCAGCCGGCAGGGTGCGCAGCTCGATCTGCCGCGGCGGATCGTAGTGCATGTCCCACCCCATGCGGTTCATGCCTTCGTGCGCGGGCTCGCTGATCTTGCGCACCAGGGTGCCGCTCGAGTCGAAGATCTGCATCTCCACCGGCTTGGCCGGCGCAGACTTCAGGTTGAAGTCGAGGAACACAAACTCGCGGTGCAGGAGGCGATAAGTGGGACGCGGCGTGAAGAAGCGGACGTTCTCGCTCGTGGCCTGGCGAGCCATCTGCTCCAGCGGCGTGATGTCGTCGAGGATGTAAAAGCCGCGCCCGTAGGTCGAGACGACCAGGTCGTGGAACCTCTTCTGCACTACCGTCCAGGTAACCGGAGACGGCGGCAGGCCCTGGTTGAAGTGCGTCCACTCCGCGCCGTCGTTGAGCGAGTAGTAGAGCGCATTCCCCGTTCCGGCGAACAGCAGACCCTTGCAGTTCGGATCTTCGGAAACGTTGCGGACGTACGCCAGCGGCCCCTTCGGCAGGTTGCTGGCGATGCTCGTCCACGTCTTGCCGAAATCGGTGGTCCTGAAAATGTACGGATCGCGATCGTTCACCAGGTGGAAGTCGACGGAGACGTAAGCCGTGCCCGCGTCGAAGAAGGACGGCTGGATGCTGGTCACCGTGCCCAGCGGCGGCATAGGAATATTGGCCGTGAGGTCGTTCCAGTGCTCTCCTCCGTCGCGGGTGTTCCAGACCTTGCCGTCATCGGTGCCCGCCCAGAGCAGCCCCTTCCGCACGGTTGAAGGAGCAAGCGCGAAGATCACTTCGCCATAGAACTGCCCGAGGTTATCGGGAATGAGGCCGCCGGAAGAAATGATGTGGGCAGGATCCTGGGTGGAAAGATCGGGGCTGATGACCGACCAGCTCTGGCCGCCATTGCTGGTTTTGAAGACCACCTGGCAGCCGTAGTAGATGGTGTTGCTGTCGAAGGGATCGATGGCCAGCGGAGGCGTCCAGTGGCAGCGGTACTTGATCTGGTTGGGCGCCGAGTCGAGGGTGTGGAACCACGGGCTGACCGAGCGCGCCTCGTGCGTCAGCGCATCCCAGCGCGTCACCTCGTCGCCATAGCACGAGGCCCACACCACGTTGGGGTCGCTGGGATCGGGCAGCGTGAAGCCGGATTCGCACCCGCCCATCCCGTGGTCCCAGCCCGCCTCCGGTGCTTCTTCGTTGAGGGGAATGCTGGGTCCGCGCATGGTGCTGTTG
>JBAUGH010000036.1:0-2333 GCA_049679565.1 Acidobacteriaceae bacterium | reverse complement strand
GGCCTGCGCCCCCCGTCCAGCGGCTGGCCCACCGCATTCATCACTCGCCCAATCAACCCCGGCCCGACTTCAATGCGCGGCAGCTTGCCCAGCGCATAGAGCGCGTCGCCGTAGCGCACACCCTCGGCCGCGTCCAGAGTCATCGACACCACGGTGGTATCGCGGAAGCCAAACGCTTCCCCGGGATGCGTCTTTCCGGTGCTGTCGCGGATCTCGCAGCACTCGCCCACCGAACACGGCGGCCCCAGCGACTCGATGGTCTGCCCGCTGGCCTCCACCACCCGCCCCCGCCAGCGCACCGGCGAATTGTCCCGCAGCCGCGAAAAATATGTTCCCAGCCGATCCATCTGCTTCCCCTTCCCTCCGGCTTCCTATCCCGGCCTGGCCGCCTCGCGGACCGCGAGCTCAACCCGGCCCGTTCCGCTGGTTGCCGCGTCGCCCGCCTCGTCCCGGCCCGGCGTACCCCCGGGGGCATCGAAAAAGCCTCGCTCGATCTCGCCCATCTGGGCTCGCACTCCCAAATCCACCGAGCCTATGTCGGCTTCGAGCCGGGCGTCTCCGGCCTCGAGCGCGGCATCGCCCAGCACCTCGGGACGCAGCGGCAGCCCGGGCATCAGCCGCAGCATCTCCGCCCACATCTCCCGATCGCCGGAGGGCACCCGCAGCCGGACCGCAGTCGATTCGGACAACCGCCCCAGGGCCACCCGCACCACCCCGGCCAGCAGCAGCGGATCCATCTGCGCTTCCCGCTGCAGAATCCGCTCCGCGACCGCCAGCGCCAGCCGCACCACCTCGCGCTCCACCCGCCCCAGATACTCTTCCCGCGCAGCGCAAAATTCCGCGAGCGCTCGCGTCAGCGCCGCCTCGCACGTCCTGTGCCATGCCGCCCGGTCACCGGCGGCCGCCTGCTTCCCCTGCTCCGCCGCCTCGAGGCGCGCGCTTTCCACCTCCTGCCGAAACAGCCGCTCCCGCTCCGCCAGCTGCGCCTCCAGCTCCCGCACCCGCCGCACCGGGTCGGATGCCGCATCGGGATCGCCCGCCACCCGGGGATACTCCATGGTTCGAACCTCGGCGGCCCGCAGCGTGCCCTGGCTGGCGGCCGAGGCCGCGCTACTCAAGGAAGCCATCGCCCTGCTCCAGCTTCAGAATCACTTTCCCCTCGGCCTCGAGGGTGCGCGCCAGCGCCAGGACCTCGCCCTGCGCTCCCGCCACCTCGCGGGCGCGCACCGGCCCCATGACCTCCATGTCCTCCTTCAGCATGTCCGCCGCCCGCGACGACATGGCCGCGAACACGTGGGCCCGCAGTTCCTCCTGCGCTCCCCTCAGCGCCAGCGCCAGCTGCCGCTTGTCCGCTGCCGACACGATCTCCCGGATGCTGGCCGGCGGAATCGTCACCAGATCGTCGAAGGTGAACATCAGGTTCCGGATAGCCAGCGCCATCGGCACATCCGCCGCCTCAATCTCTGCGAGGATCTTCTTTGTCTCCTCCGACTCCATGCGATTCAGCAGGTCGGCGACCGCCTTGTGGCCGGAGTAGGACTTGCGCCCGGTATCGCCCATGTTTTCCAGACGCCGGTGCAGGATCATCGCCACCCGCTGGGCCATCTCCGGCGAAAACTGCCGCATCGCCGCCAGCCGCTGGATCGCCTGCACCCGTCGCTCCTCGCTCAGGCTGTCGATCACGATCGAGCCCCGCTTCGGATCCAGATGCGCCAGCACCACCGCGATGGTCTGCGGATGCTCGCCCTCGAGGAACTTGCCCAGCTGCTGCGGATCGACCCGCTGCAGCATCGACAGGTCGCTCTGGCTCGCCTCGTGGGCCCGCTTCACCAGCGCCAGCAGATCCTCGGCCCGCTGCTTTCCGAAGGTGTCCACCAGCAGGCGCGAGGCGTAGTCCAGCCCCCCGTGCACCATGTACTGCTGCGTGGCCACCATTTCGTGGAACTCTTCCACCACCTCCAGCGACAGCTCCGGGGGGATGCTGCGCAGCTCGGCAATCTCCTCGGTCAGCCGCTGCACATCCGACTCTGCCAGATTCTGCAGAATCTTTTTTCCCACCTCGTCGCCCACCGCGACCAGAAAGATGGCCGCCTTGCGCACCCCGCTCAGCGGGCCGTGGCGGCCTTCGGAGCCGGCAGGCAAACGTGGAGCCGCGGTCGCCATAGCTAATCCGCCCGGATCCAGCTCTCCAGCAGCCGCGTCGACTGCGCCGGCTCCCGTTTCACTGTCTCCGCCACCTGTTCAAAGACACTTTGCGCGCGCTGCTTCTTCTGCTCCGACGCAACCTGCTCGGCCGTCAGCTCGCGGGGCGCCGCGGCTGCACCGACCTGCCC
>JBAUGH010000035.1:0-2823 GCA_049679565.1 Acidobacteriaceae bacterium | reverse complement strand
TTGAAGTGGACGGAGCCAACGGCAACGACATGTGGGGACGGCAAACCATCTTCACCAATGTTCCTCTCGATGCCGTCAGCACCATGACGGTGCTGGAAAATGCCTTTGCGGCGGATTACGGCTTCGGCGAAGGCGCGGTGATCAATATGGTGACCCGCAGCGGCGGCCCGCAATTCCACGGAGATGTGCTGGGATTATGGCGTCCCTCGGCGCCTGAGGCGAAGTTGTCAGGCTTTTCGACGACGACCGCAACCAGCGGGAACGACATCACCAATGACACCCTGGCCCAGGGAGCGGCCACGGTCGGCGGCCCGCTGGGAGACCGGACATATTTCCTCGGGTCGGGTGAGTACAGCTACCAGGATCGCGCCTCTCCGGTGATTTCACCACTCGCGCCAGGGAATTACGTCGGGCATTATCGCGACTGGATGGGGTTCCTGCGGCTGGATCGCACCATGAACGAGAAGCAGCGGGTGTTTCTGCACCTGGGCGCCGATGGATTCTTCGACACCAACCCGAACGGAATCGTAGGCGGGAATACGCTGCCCAGTGTGGCCCGCGTCTTTCATCGCAAGACCTACACGGCGGAGCTGGGCGACACCGCGGTGCTGAGCCCGACCATGGTGAACGAGGCCCGCGTGCAGTTCCAGCTGGCGTCTCCCATTACGCAGTTTGTGCCAAAGATCTACGGGACGGAGTTTTCCGTGCCGATTTCGTCGGGCGGCACGTTCACCTCGGGGACCTCGCAGGCCGCGCTGCTGATGAACCGGCAGTTCGAAGTGGTCGACAGTCTGTCGAAGACCTTGCGGAAGAGCGAACTGCGGTTGGGTTTCGACGTCATCCACGCGCGCAACGGCGGGAACAGCAAGGAGTTTGGCGGGCCGATTTACGACGGCGAGTTGATCTACAAGAGCTGCACCGGGACGACGGCCTACTGCGAGAGCTCGACCTATCTCGACAACATCAGCAACGTGCAGAGCTACACGCAGAGCTATGGCAACGCGGACTACGTTGTCGACGACACCCTGGCGGGAGTATTCACGCAATGGGACGTGCATCCGACCAGCGATCTGACGCTGAATGCCGGATTGAGGTACGAGCTGCAGACCTTTACCGACGCGCGAAAGAACTTCGCGCCGCGGGTGGGATTTGCTTACAACCTGAACGGGAAGGGAACGACGACCTTCCGCGGCGGGTTCGGGATTTACTATTCGCAAATCGTGGATAACTCGGAGGCGAGTTACGCGCTGACGGGACCAACGGGGGTGTTCAACTACACGGCGCAGGCCGGGCAGGTGGGCTTTCCCACGAGCGTGACCGCAGTGCCGCTGCCCGCATTCCCTCCCGGTGCGGTGGCGCCCCTGCGGAGCCTGTATATCCGGCCCGGACGGGCCAGCTACTACAACCAGTTCTTTCCGACCAGCGACCTGGTGGGGTATCCGGACGCGCTGACGAATCCTTACAACGAGCAGTGGACGCTGGGTCTGGAGCGGCAGCTGTCGTCGACCTGGGTGCTGGCGACGGACTTCGTGGGCTCGCATACGCTGGGGATTCAGCGCCCGCTGGACGTGGATCCGCCGACTTCGTACGTCCGGACCGCGCCGGGGATGACGCGCACGGCACAGGCGGCCAACTGCACCCGGCCCTACTGGGTGGCGTGGTATGCGCAGAACGGGACTACCTGCGATTCGGTGAAGAATGCCGGAGCGACGCCGCCGTACAGCGTGATCCAGAGCGATGTGAACGATGGCGTGGCTTACTATGACGCGCTGGATGTGAACCTGAGCCACCATGCGCACAACGGCTCGTCGATGCTGGCGAGCTATACGTGGTCGCATGCGATCGACACGGTCGATCCGGACACGACCGGCCAGAATCCGAACGATCCGCGCAACCCGGTCGCGGCGGATCGGGGGAACGCGATCTTCGATCAGCGGAGCCGGCTGGTGCTGAGCGGCGTTTACGCGGCGCCGTGGGGCATTTCAACGGGCGGGATCGCGACCCTGGCAGGCGGGCTGCCCTACAACTACACGACGGGCGTAACCAACAGCGGCGATACCGGCGCGACCACGGACCGGCCAGTGATCAACGGTGTGGTGGTGGGCCGCGACACGGGACGCGGGACGCCCATCTACGATGTCGAGCCGTTTGTGGCGAAACGCATCACGATCGTGCCGGAGCGCCTCAGCGTCAACCTGCGGGCCGAGGCCTTCAACGTGCTGAACCATCGCAACGTGGTGGGTTTCAGCGGTACGTATGGGAACAACGCGACTCCGGGCGTGGGCTTCGGCCTGCCGCTGGCCGGTATAACGAACCAATTGCCGGCGCGTGAACTGCAGTTTTCGGCGGCCATCGACTTCTAAACGAGTCAACTTCAGTGTTGCGGGACCGTCGCGCGCGGTCCCCGCAGCGTCGCGCGCGTTTACAATGGCCGCTGTTGTCCTCTTGAAAGGAAATGGCCAGCCATGACGGCGATTCGTAATGCAAGACACTTTGTTCCCCGGTTTCTGATGGCGCTGGCGCTGAGCGCCGCGATTGTGCCGATGATGGCGCAGACGACGCCCATGCCCGCGATGCACTGGCGGATGATTGGGCCGTTCCGCGGCGGCCGCACGCGCGCGGCCGCCGGCGTGCCGGATCAGCCGAATGTGTTCTACATCGGGCAGGTGGATGGCGGCGTGTGGAAGTCGGACGACTACGGGCGGACGTGGAAGCCGATCTTCGATCACGAGGACACGCAGTCTATCGGGGCCATTGCCGTCGCGCCCTCCAACGACAACATCCTCTATGTAGCGAGCGGCGAAGGGCTGCACCGGCCGGATC
>JBAUGH010000034.1:0-10490 GCA_049679565.1 Acidobacteriaceae bacterium | reverse complement strand
CGCAGTGCACAGATCGCAGTGCACAGATCGCAGTGCACAGATCGCAGGTCAGAGTTTGCGACTAAGCGACCAGAGCATCCGGCTGATTTCCTCGACGAGTCCTTCGGCCAGAGAAACCTGGTTGGGTTCTCCGTAGCCCAGTTCGCGAGCAATGATGAGTTGGGTTTGGACTTCGAGCACCGAGCCGCGGGCTATTCCCAGAAAGCTGCGGTATTCGCCCTTCGTTCCCCGTCCGGACCCTTCCGCGATATTACTGGCGACGGAAACACCCGCTCGCCTCAGTTGTCCGCTGAGGCCATAAAGCTCTTCGCGAGGAAACTGCTGCGTGAGGCGATAAAGCAAAGTCGTGAGCCTGATCGCCTTTTGCCAAACCACCAGATCGCGATAAGACTTTGCCCTGCAACGATCTCCTGACAGCCAGTCGAGAAACAGGCCCTTGCCGCGATTGGAGCATAGGCAAGTCCGCTTTGAGCGACTGGCGGGTGGCCCCGCATTACCCCTGTACCCGGCGCATTGGGCGCTGTAACCTGAAACAGATGGCGGATCAGCTTTATCTCAGCTTGTGGTATCCGAACTTTCGTTTGGAGGCGCTGCCGGTTGCGCTGGAGAAAGTGATGGAGCAGTTCGTCGCGGTGGGCGGATCCCCGCGCGTGGCAGCGGCGAGCGTCTATCCGATTTCGTGGAATGAGACTCCGGTGTATCAGCGGGTGTATCGGGCGGAGGGCCTGGACGAGGAGGCCAGCCCGCGCGCGGCGCTTGCCGCGGCCATGGAAATCGCGCACGACGACTACGCCTGGGAGTTCGAGCTGGTGTGGGAGTTGTGGGTTCCGGAACCGGGCGGCGAGGCCGGACTGGACACGATGTGGCGGCAGGAGCCGCGGGTGGTGCGAATCGTCGGCTTCGGGCCGGAGTTCGAGGAGCAGGCGTATGAGACCAACGGGCATATCCGGGTGGATTTCGGGCTGGACACGCCGTTTTTGTACGAGGACCTCGACCTCGATGAGGACGCGGTGCAGCGGGTGAAGGAGAACGTGGCCCGGCTGGTGGAATTTACGCACCTGGTGCAGAAGAACGGCGGGATCGCGACGCGGCTGCTGTGGTCGGAGTCGGGGGAGAGCCTGGCGGGGAAGCTGATCGAGCGGCTGCAGCAGGTGAACTAGCAAAATAGTGCACAGCATTCAGTGCACAGTCGACAGCGGGTCAGCGGAGGAAACCGCGAAAGGGGACATGGGCGGGGCTACCTCAGGCTTGAAAGCCCGACCGGCCTGCGTACTGGGCACTTCACTGACGAACCCGTTCCTGGGCGAAATATTCTCGAAGACGGTCACGACAGAAAAGGCGCATACTACGTCTAAAGACAGCAGGGTTCGTCTGCCCAGGAGGGTCAGCCCATGCCCACCCCAAGGATTTCCTTCTCCCTTTTGATTTGCGCGAGTCTGGCGCTGGCGGGCGGCCGCGTGTGCGCGCAGACGACGACCGGCAGTTCACAGGAATCGCAGAAACCGACGACCGCGCCGGCGACGACCCAGCCAAACGCGCCGGCTCCGGCGGAGAAACCCGCAGAGGACTGCGACGGGCCGGTGCTGCATCGGGCGCCGGGCCAGGGCGGGGATATCTGCGCGCCCTCGACGCCTCCTTCGACCGGCGTAAATGACGATGCCCTGGCCAGCAACCGGCAGATGCCGATCACCACGGTGAACCCCTTCAAGCAGGAGGAGCCGGACAAGGACGGCATGATGCCAGGGGTGAAAGCGGGCAGTATTGAGGACGTGAATGCCGTCGGGACGCGGAACATCGGCGCCCGGGGCATGGGGAACTGGTACTCGACCGAATCGGAAATCAAGATGGGCAAGCAGTACGCCGATGAGATTGAGAAGAGCACGAAGTTCATCACCGATCCGGTGGTGACGGAGTATGTGAACCGGATCGGGCAGAACATCGTGAAGAACTCGGACTGCAAGGTCCCCTTCACCATCAAGGTCATCGATACTGACCAGATCAACGCGTTCGCGCTGCCCGGCGGGTTCTTCTATGTGAATTCAGGGCTGATCCTGGCGGCGGATGAGGAAGCGGAACTGGCCGGGGTGATGTCGCACGAAACGGCGCACGTGTGCGCACATCATGCGGCGCGGGAGATGACGCGGGCCAACTATGCCCAGATCGGGATGGTGCCGCTGATCATGATGACCGGCTACAGCTGGACGGGGTATGGGATCTACGAGGCAGCGCAGCTGATGATCCCGATCACGTTCCTGGAGTTCTCGCGGGAGTTCGAGGCGCAGGCCGACTATCTGGGCATTCAGTACATGTACCGGGCGGGCTACGATCCGCAGGCCTTCATCACCATCTTCGAGAAGCTGGAGAACCTGGAGAAGTCGAAGCCGGGGATCATGGCGAAGGTTTTCGAAGACCATCCGCCGACCGGGGACCGGATAGTTGCGGCGGAGCGGGAGATCGCGACGATTCTGCCGCCGCGGGACCAGTATCTGGTGACGACGTCGGAGTTCAACGACGTGAAGGCGCGGCTGGCGCGGATCGAAAACAAGCGGCGGATTATCGATAACCGGAAGGGCAAACCGACGCTGCGGCGGGCGAGCACGAATCCGGATGACAACGGCAACGGCAGCGATCAGCCGACGCTGCACCGGCGGGACGACTCGAACAGCAACTAGCCAACGGCTGGCAGGAACGGTTCTGACGGGCTTCGCTTTCGGGCGAGGCCCGTTGTACGTGGAGGGGGCCGCACGGCTGATCATTTGACAACTACTAATCATATGATAAGACGAGAGACGGAGGGGACGGCTCATGACTATGATCGTGGCTGAGACCGAGCGAAAATTCCTGGCTGCGGACCGCGTGTGGATTGCGACCGCGCTGTTGCACAGGGAAAATCCGGGCGAGGAAGATTTCAGCGAGGCGGAAATCGTAGTGCGCGGGCGGCGCGAGGGATTCGTGGAAGAGAGCTCGAACGTGTTTGCGGTGCATGCGAACCAGCACTGTGTCGCGAACCGGCGGCCGAATCCGGGAAGCCACCGCATGTTGTTTGAAACCAGAAAAGGACGGCGGCGACTCTACCGGGAGGGAGACCCCTGCTCGCCCGGGAGAACGGGCAAGACGGCACCCAATCCGGACGACATTCCCGCGAAGTACCGTGCGCTGCTGGAGTGGTACCGGAAATGGAGTCGACCGGCGACGGGGCGGGCGGCACCACGACCGGCCGATCCGCTGCTGGCGCTGCGGGGTTCGGGACGCCATCTCTGGAAAGACGAGCATGCCGATGTCTATGTCCGGAGATTGCGTGAGGGCTGGGAATGAGCCGGGTCTTCTGGGACACCAACCTCTTCATCTACCTTTTTGAGGACTACGGCAAGGATTCGGAGCGTGTGGCGGCGCTTCGCCGGAAGATGCTGGAGCGGGGGGATGAACTGGTGACTTCAACCCTGACGATCGGCGAGATCCTCGTCAAGCCGGCGGGAAGCGGAGATGAGGAACTTTGCCGGAAATATGAAGACGCCATTCGATCGACGGCGGTCGTAGTGGATTTCAATATCGCCGCGGCCCGGCGGTATGCCGCACTGAGGGCGCGGCAGCACGCCCGCAAGCTGGCGCCTCCGGATGCGATTCAGCTGGCTTGCGCCGGTACGGCTGGGGTGGATCTCTTCCTGACCAATGACAGCCGTCTTCACGAATTGCATGTGGAGGGGGTCCACTTCATCACGTCTGTGGAGCGTGCGCCTCTTTAAAGGCGCGCCGGGGCGGGCAGCCATCCCCCAAAACGGGCATTGCCGGAACGAGAGTGGCTCTTGTTCTGCGGGGACGGCGATGCAAGAATGAAGGCAACGCACGAGGAGAGTCGCGGTCCGCGTATGAAGAGGATTCTGCTGTGGACGGTGTTGATCGTCGGGACGCTGTTCATCACGAAATATGCGAACGATGTGGCGCAGGACGTGCGGCCGCGGGGGGCGACGTTCCGCATGGTGAAGCAGCAGGTGGTCTCCTGCGGGGACGGCCAGGTGGTGCTGGACGGGCCGGAGGGTCCGACAACGCTGCGCATCGACAACAGCTGGCCGGCGTGCTCTGACTTCCTGCCGAACACCTACTACGATCTGTGGCTGGCGCGCGGCGGCACCACGGGGTATATCAGCAGCGAGAAGTCGCCGTGGTGGCGCACGGCGATGTAAGAGCCAGTGATCAGCGCACAGTGCATAGTGCACAGAGGCGCATCCGGAATGAACAACGTGGGATGATGGTGCCCGGGGGGACACGGATGCATTTTCGCGCGCTGGGCAGGACCGGGTTCGAGGTGAGCGAGATTGGCTGCGGGCTTTGGGGGATGAGCGGGTGGAGCGGCTCGGACGACGCCGAGTCGCTGGCGTCGCTGCAGAGGGCGGTGGACGGGGGCTGCAACTTCTTCGATACCGCCTGGGCGTACGGCGACGGCAGGAGCGACGGATTGCTGGGGAAGATTCTGGCGGCCAATCCCGGGAAGCGGCTCTATGCGGCCTCGAAGATTCCGCCGAAGAATCGCAAATGGCCGGCGCGGGCCGCGTATGACTACAACGACGTCTTCCCGGCCGAGCATGTTTTCGATTCTGCGGACAGAATCCGGCGCGCGCTGGGGGTGGACACGATCGACCTGCTGCAGTTCCACGTATGGGACGATGGCTGGACCGAGCGCAGGGAGTTTCGCGAGACGGTGGAGCGGCTGAAGCGGGACAGGATTGTCTCCGCGTTCGGGCTGAGCCTGAATCGCTGGCAGCCGGAGAACGGATTGCGCGCGCTGCGCACCGGTTTGGTCGACGCGGTGCAGGTGATTTACAACGTCTTCGATCAGAACCCCGAGGACGAGCTGTTTCCCGTATGCCGGGAGCTGAACATCGGAGTGATTGCGCGGGTGCCGCTCGATGAGGGATCGCTGGGCGGGAAGATGACCAGGGAGACGCGGTTTCCAGAGGGCGACTGGCGGCGGGGCTACTTCAACGAAAAGAATCTGAACGAGACCATGGACCGGGTGGACCGGCTGCGCGCGGATCTGCCTCCGGACATGACGCTGCCGGAGATGGCGCTGCGGTTCATCCTCGGGCAACCGGCGGTGAGCACGATCATCGTGGGCATGCGCAAGGCGGAGCATGTGCGCGAGAATCTGGGGCTGAGCGACGCGGGCGGGCTTGACGCGAAAGTCATCGAGGAACTGCGCAAGCATCGCTGGGAGCGGCGGCCGGCTCCGTGGTCGGACTGAGGCAGGCCGCGCTTTCCCGTTTGCGACCGGTCATCAAAATGGTGCACAGTTTGCGCGGTCTGCGCCTTTCGTGATCGCCGTCACTGAGCACAATCCCTGAACGACTCTATCCTGGAAGGTTCCTCGGGCGGTGGTAGGGATTTCCTTCCCGCCGCCGTCGGAGCGGCAACAAGAGCAGGACAAGAGCGAAGCAGGGGGAGACGTTATGAGTCTGGGAATGCTGGCGGGGCTGGGTCTGGGCGCAGCCGTGGTTCTGATTGTTATTGCGATTACGCTGATCAACAAGTTCGCGAACTAAGCAGCCGGGAACCAGGCCGGACCGCATCTGTTGACCCGAGGGCAGGCTGGCCCGGGCGGAGACGGCCGTTTACTTCCCAGCCGCTCGGATTACCTCGACGACCTGTGCGTCGGGTTGGGTCCAGGGCACAGCTCCGGTGTGGGTGAGCCTGTGCGCTGTGTCGTCCCAGTGCAGGCGGGTGAGCTGGTAGTCGCCCTTCTCATAGGCGTAGGTTCGGCCGTCATCCTGATAGAGCGCGAAATCGGCATTGGCTCCGGGCCAGACCTCGAGCATGGTGATGGTCTGCTGCTGGGCGGTGCTGTCGATGGCGCTGCCGGTAGGGATGATGGAGCCAGCGCGGACGAACAAGGGTAATTTGTCGATCGGGGCCTGGACGGTGACAGTCTGGCCGCCGTGGTAGCGCTGGCGCGTCCAATAGTTGTACCAGTCAGCGCCGGCGGGGAGGTAGACGTCTTTCGTGGTGGCGCCCTGTTCGGTGACCGGCGCGACCAGAAACGCGGGGCCGAACATGTACTCGCCGCCGATGTCGGCCACTTTGGGGTCATTGGGGAAATCCATGAAGAGGGCGCGCATGAAGGGCGCGCCGGTTTGGTGCGTGAACCAGCCGAGCGAATAGATGTAGGGCAGCAGCGTATAGCGCAGCCTTAGGTACTGCTCGAGGATGGGCTCGGCCTGTTTGCCGTACGACCAGACCTCGTTGTATTTGCGGCTGCCGTGGGTGCGCATGATGGGCAGGAAGGCCGCGTACTCGAACCAGCGGGTGTAGAGCTCGGGATAGTCGTCGTAGCCGCCGACGTTGTCGCGGGCGTCGTCGGGGGAAAGCAGCGGCGGATGCTGAGGGTGATGGACGGCGGGCAGATACTGCCAGCCGCCGGTATCGTTGCTCCAGTAATTCAGGCCGGAGGCGGCGACATCGAGGCCGGTGGGGATCTGGCGGCGCAGCGTGTCCCACGTGGGGAAAATGTCGGAGGACCAGACGATGGCGCCGTTATGCTGCTCGCCGGTGAATCCGTCGCGGGAGAGGATGAGCGCGCGGCGGTCGGTGTCGGCGCGGAAGCCGTTGTAGAGCGCGGCGGTGTGGAAGAGCGGGTAAACGTTGAAGTATTCGGTGCCGGGACCGATGTGGAAGTAGCTGCCGTTGGGTGGCAGGTCGGGCTCGGTTTCATCGGCCCAGAGCGAATCGAAGCCTTTGCTGAGGATGTTGTCGCGGATCGTGTCCCAGTACCACTGCGCGGCGGCGGGGTTGGTGGTGTCGATGTCGGAGCCGGCGTGGTCGTAGGGCAGGCCGTTGGTGGGCGTGCCGTCGGCCAGGTGCTCGAACCAGCCCTTGTTTTGCAACTCGGTGTAGAAGCGGTCGGTGGGCACGAAGCGCGGCCACACGCTGATCATGGTCTGGATGCCCATCTGGTGCAGCTGGTCGTTCATTGCTTTGGGATCGGGCCAGAAGCGCGGGTCGAAGTCCATCTGGCCCATGTTGGTGTAGTAGAACCAGTCGACCACCATGACATCGAGGGGGAGATGGCGCTCGCGGTAGCCGTGGGCGACAGCCATCACTTCAGCCTGGCTCGAATAGCGCTGCTTGCACTGGATGTAGCCGTAGGCGGCTTTGGGCAGCATGGGCGTGGAGCCGGTGAGCAGGCGATAGCCCTGGTAGAGCTCATCGGTGGTCGCGCCGGCGATGACGAAGAAGGAGACGCGATCGCCGACCTCGGAAATCCAGCGGTCCTGCTCGTTGAAGCCGGGCTCGATGGTGGTCTTCGAGGGATTGTCCCACAGGATGGCATAGCCCTTGTTGGTGACGAGGAAGGGCACACAGAAAGTGGGGCCGGCGGGCGCGGTGTAGTCGTTCCAGCAGCGGATGGGATGGCCGCGATGGTCGAGGAAGCCCTGCTGATTTTGGCCGAGGCCGTAGTCGTGCTCGTCATCGGGCGCGACAAAGCTGGCGCCGACCTGATCCCAGATGGCGTTGGCCGGGCGTGGGTCTGCGTGGTTATAGGCGATGGAAGGCCGGACCTCATTGAGGATCTCGGCGTTGCCGTCTTTGTGGTTGGGGACGGTCATCCACCAGCTCTTGAGGTCGAGCAGCGTTTTGCCGCTCGCGTCGGTGAGGGTGAGCGGGATGGACGGCGTCGATCCGAGAAAATAGCCGCAGGTGTCGCAGGTGTATTTGGCGTTGCCTGGGGCGTAGTGGGGAATGGCCATTTTCACCGTCATGCGGCCGGAGCGGTAGGTGTCGAGTGCGGCGGTGTGCTGGTAGGTCCAGTCGGTGTCGGAGGGCTGCGCGGTGATGCCGTAGCCGGGTTCGGCGAGAGCGGCGGAGCGGTCGAGGCTCATGGTGATGCGGACGATGTTCGGCGCGTACGCTTCGAGGGTGACGGTCGAGTCGCGGCGGGTGAGGACGATCGGTTTCTGCGAGGATTCCTGAGCCGGGGCGGCGGTGAGAAGGAAAGCGAAAGGCAGGACGGCAAGCAGCGGAGAACGCATCGGAGAACGCAGTGGAGAACGCATCATGGCAGGGAAGAGATTGCGGGCAAGGAGCGCCGGAGGCAGTGTATCGCCCGCGTCGGGCGGTGTACAGGAAGGGAAGCGGGAACGGCGCCGGGGTCAATCGTTTTGGCAGGTATCGCTCAGTGTGGTGATTGACCGTTCGGCGGAGCGATTCGTATGATGAAATCTGCTCCTTGTCATGGCGGCGTAGCTCAGATGGTTAGAGCGTGGGATTCATAACCCCAAGGTCGGCAGTTCGATCCTGCCCGCCGCCACCAGTTTGCTCGCCCGATCGCTGAGCCGGAGATCCTTCGCTGCGCTCAGGATTTCGCCTGCGGGCTCGGACGCCCGCAAAGCGGCTCAAGTTCGATCCTGCCCGCCGCCACCAGTTCCTTGTCCTGGATTGGTGAAACCGGAGATCCTTCGTCACGGTGTTCCTCAGGATTTCGCCTGCGGGCTCGGACGCCCGCAAGACGGCTCAAGTTCGATCCTGCCCGCCGCCACCAGTTCCGCCCCCGAGATTACTCCACGGTCGCGATGACTGCCTTGGGCAGCTTTGGGTTGAATTGCCGGAGCGCTGTGCGCAGATTTGCCGCTTCGACTGGATCGACCGCGTAGAAGCTGACCGTTTTCTCCACCAGGATTGCCGGCGGATAGGTCCATTGGCCGACGCGGATCCAGCTTGCCGGCAGAGGCGGACCTCCGTTGAGGGAGTTGGTGCGAGCGCCGCCGAACCAGTCGTCGTAGAGAATGGCGATCCGGACGTGATGGGTGCGGGTCTCCTGATCGAGCAGGGCCGTGGTGTAGCGGCCGGCGCGCCGGGCGCGGAAGATGTCGGCGTTGGCGAGGCCGATGAGGTCGAAGCAGTGGATGTCGTTGAAGTAGTCGATGGCGCCGATGTCATTCGCGGCGACGGCAGTCTCGGGATACGACGCGCCGAGGAAGCGGGCCATCTGCCATTGCTGGGAATAGATGCTGCGAGAGCAGCCGGGAAGCAGGTGGAAGGCGGCGACGGAGCGCAGCGACAGGCTGAGCGCGGCACAGACCAGCGCGAGATATGCGGCCACGAAGGCGGGGCGGCGGCGCTGCTCGATCAGCGCAGGCCAGGCAAAGGCGAGAGCGACGATGCCGGCGCCGAGCAGGTAGTCCTCGTAGCGAAAGAGCCAGCCGACGGCGGCGAGGCAGAGATGCAGGCATCCGGCGAGGAAGACGATGGCCAGCGGAGCGGAGGAACGCGGTGAGCGGCGCGCGAGGATCGCGGCGGCGAGGCCGATGCCGAGAAGAAAGAGCGGCAGATGGATTCCTTCGCCGGTATTCCAGGCAACTCGCTGGAAGACGCGCTCTGCGGCAGCGAGCAGCGACCCGTGGTGGCTCTCGGCGCCTTTAAGGGAGACGGAATTGGGTAGCCACCCGGCTCCGTGAGACACCGAATACGCTGCGTAGGCAGCGACCGGCAGAGCGGAAGCGCCGAGGATGGCAGCGGCGGCCTTCCAGCGGCGCTGGAGCGCAAGAATCACACAGGCCGGGGCCACTACGAAGAGCCCTTCGTAGCGGGTGGCGACCATGAGGGTGGTGACCAGCGCGAGGGTCGCGAGGCGGTGCGACCGTCCGGCGGCCGGCTCCTCGAGGAAATACCCAAGGAAAAGAAGCGTCAGCAGAAGGTGGAGCGAATGCTCCATGCCGAGCAGGCCGATGACAAAGAGCGGGGTGAAGAGCACCAGCAGGATCAGGGCGACGATCTGCACGCGGCGTTCGACGCGGCCGGCGAGCATGCGGGCGGCGACCAGGATCGAGGCGAGGCCGAAGGTCCATGAAAGGGCCAGCGGCGCAATTGTATTCACTCCGAAGATGCGGTAGAGGCCGGCGAGCAGCAGCGGGAAGAGCAGGGAGGAATCCGCCGAGGTAAAGCCGTAGCGGGTGACACCCCAGACGCCGTGCAGCGCGAAGTTCTTTGCGATCGCCATGCCGATGTAGGTGTCGTCGAGGGGATAGACGAAGTGGCGTTCCGAGAGGAGGTAGCTGATGAGGACGAGCGCCAGGGTGAGGAGGGTATAGAGAGCGGCGGCGAGCAGAGCCGGAGTGAAACCGCGAGCTTCCCCGGAGCCGGCTGCGGCTGGGCGGGAGGAGGCGGTCTGGTCGACGAGCGTGGTCACGGCGCTGGGGTGAGTCTAGCAGCGGCCAGGGGGGCATTCTGTGGCACTTTTCGGGGATGGGGCGCGGAGGCGGGGGCGGCCTCGACAGTTGGGAATCAGGCGGCTGGCGCCCGTGCAGCGGCTGCGCGGCTGACATCGTCGGGATTCTTCGCTGCCTTACGGCCGCTCAGCGACCAATCTCGGACCGTCGGGATTCGCAAACCCGTGCAGCGGCTGCGCGGGTGACATCGTCGGGATTCTTCGCTGCCTTACGGCGGCTCAGCGACCAATCTCGGACCGTCGGGATTCGCAAACCCGTGCAGCGGCTGCGCGG
>JBAUGH010000033.1:0-3212 GCA_049679565.1 Acidobacteriaceae bacterium | reverse complement strand
CGCTCGGCCTCGGCGGGATCGACGTACGGATCGTCGAAGAGGCCCATTTCAAACTTCCAGAAGAGCATGGGGGCGACGAGATCGTCGATCTGCGATTCTTTGAGGATGCCTTTCTTCACCAGCTCGACGAGGTAGAGGTAACAATCGGGATCGGGAAGCTCGATGTTCACGCCGGCGTTGACGGCGAGCGCGCAGGATTCCTTCTTGTCTTTGGCGACGAAGTGGCCGTGGGTGTCGGGTCGATAGCCGAGCTCCCAAATGGCGTAGTAGTCGGAGACGACGAAGCCTTTGAAGCTCATTTCTTTGCGGAGAACATCGCGGAGGAGCCACTGATTCGCGTGGGAGGGGATGCCGTCGACTTCGTTGTAGGAGGCCATGACGGTGACGGCCTGGGCTTCGCGGAGGGCTTCCCTGAAGGTGTAGAGAAAGGTTTCGCGGAGGACGCGCTCGGAGACATTGGCAGGGGCACAGTTCATGCCGGATTCCGGCTGGCCGTGGCCGACGAAATGCTTCAGGGTGGCGAGGATGTGGCGCTTGTCGCGGAAATTGCGGTCTCCCTGGAATCCGCGAACGGCGGCAATGCCGAGGCGGGAGACGAGGTAGGGGTCTTCGCCATAGGTCTCTTCGACGCGGCCCCAGCGGGGCTCGCGGGCAACGTCGACGACCGGCGTGAGGGCGTGGTGAGCGCCGCGCAGACGGGTTTCGAGTGCGGTCATGGTGAAGAGGGACTCGACCAGCTCGGGATTAAAGGTGGCGCCGAGAGCGATGGGCTGGGGGAAGCTGGTGCCGTCGGGCGCGGCGTGGCCATGCAGACATTCCTCGTGATACAGGACGGGGATGCCGAGGCGGCTGTTCTCGAGGAAGAACTTCTGGATGGCGTTGGTGAGCTCGGCCATCTGGCGCGCGTTGCGGCCACCGCCGGCGTCGCTGGGGCGGCCCACTTGTCCGAGACCGCGGCGGTCGCGGAAGGCCTTCTTCGCTTTGGCCAGATCGAACTCGCCCTTTTCGTTGACCAGCTTTTGGGTTTTCTCCTGCCAGACGCAGAGCATCTGCGCGGCTTTCTCTTCGAGGGTCATGCGGGAGAGAAGGTCTTTTGTGCGGCGGGCGGAGGGCAGACCGGGATTCTTATAGGCGGGGGCGGTTTTGCGTCCGGAAGGTAGGGCGGAAGATTGCTTCTTCATGAGAAAAATTCCTGATTCCTCGCGGTCAGTGGGGGTGCAGCGAAGGGCGCGGCAGCACATTGTTAGCGTGCCGAACTAAATGTAGTCGTCCCGCCTGTAAAGAGCAACCGGAAAAATCGGCGCTCCGGTTGAGGCAGCGAAACTTACGAAGTGTGGCGGCGGCGGGGGAAAGCCGGCAGGAGCGCCGGCATCGGACGAGGCGCGGATTCGAGTTCGATAAAATGGGCTTATGCTCCAGCTTTCGGGCGCCGGCAAGCGCTTCGGCCCCAGACTCCTTTTTGAAAATGCAGACTGGCTGATTACTCCCACGGAGAAGACCGCTCTGGTGGGTGCGAACGGCGCGGGCAAGTCCACGCTGATGAAGATTCTCGGCGGGATGGAGTCGCTGGACTACGGCTCGATGCAGCGGACGAAGGGGATGAGCATCGGCTATCTGCCGCAGGACGGCCTGGCGCTCTCCGGGCGGACAGTTTTCGAGGAATGTCTGAGCGTTTTCGACGAGCTGCGGGCGATGGAAGGGGAGTTCGAGAGACTGGCGCACGCGCTGGCCGAACTGGACCCGGAAAGCGCGGAGTACGCAGCGGCGGCGGATCGCTATTCGCATGTGGAGGGGCGGCTGCGGCATCACGATGTTTATGCGCTGGATGCCCAGGTGGGCGGGGTGCTGACGGGGCTGGGCTTCGGCAAGGAAGACTGGACGCGGCGGACGGAGGAATTTTCCGGCGGTTGGCAGATGCGCATTTCGCTGGCGAAACTGCTGCTGGAGCAGCCCGATCTGCTGCTGCTGGACGAGCCGACCAACCATCTCGATCTGGAGACGCGCAACTGGCTGGAGAACTACCTGGGCACGTGGCCGAACGGCTACATCCTGATCTCGCACGACCGGTACTTTCTGGACGTGACGGTGAACAAGATCATCGAGATCTGGAACAAGGGGCTGCACGTCTACCACGGGAACTACGAGAAATATCTGACGCAGAAGGCGGAGCGGCGGGCGCAGCTGGCGGCGGCGTACAAGAACCAGCGCGAACGGATCGAGCATCTGGAGGTATTCATCAGCCGCTTTCGTTATCAGGCGACCAAGGCAAAGCAGGTGCAGAGCCGGATTAAGGAGCTCGACAAGATCGAGCGGATCGAGATTCCGCTGGAAGAGCCGGTGCCGCACTTCAGCTTTCCGCAGCCGCCGCCCTCGGGGCGGACGGTGGTGGAGGTGGCCGGGCTGTCGATGCAGTACGGCGAGAAGCGGGTGCTCGAGAATGTGAACTTCACCATCGACCGCGGGGACCGGATCGCGCTGGTGGGGGTAAACGGCGCGGGGAAGTCGACGCTGATCCGGCTGCTGTCCGGAGAGGAGGCGCCGACGAAGGGCACGCTGAAGCTGGGCCACAACGTGGTAGCGGAGTATTTCGCGCAGGATCAGTACAAGGTGCTGGATCCCGATGCGCGCATGCTGGACGACATGGGCCGCGCCGCGCCGAAGGTGGCAGAGAAGGATCTGAGGAATCTGCTGGGGTGTTTTCTGTTCTCCGGGGACGATGTATTCAAGCCGCTGGGAGTCTTGTCTGGCGGGGAGCGGAACCGCTACGCGCTGGCCCGGATTCTGGTGAGCCCGGCGAATTTTCTGCTGCTGGACGAGCCGACGAACCACCTGGATCTGCGGGCCAAGGACGTGCTGCTGGAAGCGATCGGCAAATTCTCCGGGACGGTCATTTTTGTTTCGCATGACCGCTACTTCATCGACGGGCTGGCGGAGAAGGTCTTTGAGGTCGAACGGAACGGAGAGGATTCGTCGCTCGGTTCGCGGGTGAACGTGTATCCGGGGAATTACGAGGATTATCGGTGGCGCAAAGAGGGTGGGGCAGCCCAGCTGGCGGCGGCGACGACGGCCGCGGCGGTTGAGCCAGTTCCGGCTGCGCCTGCTCCGCCTGTTGTTGAGCCAGCGGCGGCCGCGGCGGGCGCGCCGGTGAAGCGAGTGAACCCCATCAGGCTGCGGCAAATGCAGGAGCGTCTGACGCAGGTGGAAGAAGAGCT
>JBAUGH010000032.1:0-6786 GCA_049679565.1 Acidobacteriaceae bacterium | reverse complement strand
CTCAGGTCCTGACTTCGGTTCTGGCCGAAGAGAGCCAATGAAGGCGCTGGTGAGACGAAACACCTCCTGCTCACGTCCTATCTACGTCATGCGCGGTAGTTTCGTTTCTGTGTCTTTATTGCTGGCGGTGGCCGCCGGCCCGGCTCTTGCCCAAAAGCCGCTGCCCCGCCAGCAGATGCCGCGCAACGGCGTCCTGGCCACGCTGGTGTCGGGAGCCAACCTCTACGCGAACCCTGATGACTCCGGCGGCCCCATCGCCCAGATCATGCCCGGCCGCGAGATCGTGGTGGCGGAGAAAAATGGCAAGTGGCTGCAGGTGTTTGCCAACACCGATCTGCCCGACACCCGCGAGTCCGACCGCCCCGAGTTCGGCAGCGAGAATGACATCCAGCCCATCTCCGGATGGATGCTCGACAAGGGGGTGGTCAACATCAACACCCCGCACGGCGACATGATCCTGTTTGGCGCGGCCGACGCGCTCGAGCAGCAGGCGGCGGTCCCCGATCCGCCCCCGCATGTGGCGGAGGAAGCGCGCCTGCTCTACAAACGCGTGGTCATCATGTATCCGCAATCGCCCTGGGTGGCGCAGGCTATGTACCGCGCGGCCGACATTCGCTGGCAGATCCAGAAGGCCGACGCCGCTTCGCTGCCCTCCGCCCACGAAAAGGACAACTACCTTCGCGAGCAGATGGACGAAAGCGAAATGCGGAACGTCATGAAGTATTTTGCCGGCTCGAAGTGGGCCGCGATGGCCGCCTTTGACCTGATCGACAACAAGCTGTGCGGCGACTGGCAGGGCTCCGAGAAGTGCCCCGAGCAGGAGACCAACTATTACCTGCAGTATGTGGATCGCTACCCCAACTCGCCCGACGCCGCCCAGGCTCTCTATAACGCGATTTACCGCCAGGCTGCAGCCGGCGATATGTGGGCCGCGGACGGCGATGGCAAGCGCGCCGACGAAGACCGCGGCCACGCCCACGCCATCTTCGAGAGCCTGCAGCAGAAGTTCCCCGATTCGCCGTTTACCGCCCGCGCCGCCGGGCTGATCTTCAAGGTGGACCAGGGGATTCCGGTGTACGGCAGCAGCCGGGAGTGAAGCGAGGCAGGGAACGCGCCTACGCTTCGATCGCCTGAAATCCCACCTGCCGGGCGGCAGCGAGAAGCTGCGCATCGCCAGAGATGAAGGCCCGTCCCCTGGGCTGGTCCATCGCCCACGTCATCGCCGCCGCCAGTTGCAAAGCGTCTGCTGCGCGGAGAGGAAATCGTGGGAGCAGCATCTCCGCTCCCAGGCGCAGATGCTCATCGGGAGCGATCTCGCGCCACCGGCCCCGCAGCGCTGTGAGCGTGGCGTCCGCAAGTTGCCATCCCGCCGAGTCCAACGTACCCATCCGGGAGAGTCGTGCGAAAGCGCTCCGGACCTCCACTGGAGTTGCCCACCAGACCACGATCGAATAACGCCGCGCGAGTTGACGCACCACGGCACTCGCATGCTGCTGCAGGCACAAGGGCACCAGAGAGCTGCTGTCCCAAAAGGCCGGCTTCAACGATCGCCCCGGCTCTCAAGCGCGGCTTTCAATGCCACTTCCCGGGGTACGTTAGCTTTTGGCAGCGCGAAGAACTCGTCCCAGTCAATCTCCTTCTCCGGCAGCTTCATCTTGCCCTCGGCAACCAGTTGCGCTTCCTCCTGGGACACATCGGAGCGGTGGAATGGAAGAATCCGAGCCACCGGCACGTTGCGATCCTTCACGATCACCTCCTCGCCCCGCCGCACGTATTGCAGGTAGGCGCTCAGTTCGTTCTTCAGCTTCCCGATGTTCACGGTCTTCATGTCATTTACTCTAGCGCAACATGGCTAACTTAGCTACGTTATTTCGGCAAATGCAGGATCAATTTCTCCGACCTATCCACCTCGATTCCCCCCAGCCCCTTTTCCACCCCTCCGCCCCACCCGGTCTGGGATAATAACCTTGCTCTGGCAGTTCGACCCCCGGTCCGCTGATCACCGCGAGACCGCGACGCCTGCCCATGAAACCCGTCCGTATGGTCCTGACCCCGACCCGCAACCGCCGGCTCAACGAGCTGATCGGCTTACTGGTGCTCGCCTCCGCAGTCCTCCTTTTCCTCTCCCTGGTTTCGTATCGCCCCACCGATCCGTCTCTGAATACCATCGGCTCCGGCCCGGTGCGCAACTGGATCGGCCCCGCCGGCGCGGTCCTCAGCGATCTCCTCCTCCAGCTCGAAGGCCTCTCCGCCTTCCTGCTGCCTCTGCTGCTGGGCGGCCTGGGCTGGACGTGGATGCGCTCCCGGCCGGCCGGCTCGCCCGGCTCCAAGGCCATCGGCATCCTGCTGACACTGCTGTTTGCCCCGGCGCTCTTCGGCCTGCTGCCCAGCCATCCGCATTTGTACGGACTGCCGGTCGCCGGACTCACCGGCCGCCTGGTCGCCGACTTCCTGGTGCGCTTCCTGAACTATCCCGGCGCCTGCATCGTTGCCGTTACCCTGGTCGCCGCAGCCGTCTATCTCTCCACCACCTTCAGCTTCAATACGGCGCGCGAGTGGCTGGGCATCAAGCTCGCTTTCTTCCTTGCCTGGCGCGACCGCATTGCCAACTGGCGCCGCCAGCGGGCCCAGCAGCATGAGCTGAAAGCCGCGGCCAAACTGGACAAGATTCACGAGAAGGAACTGGCTAAAGCCCGCAAAGCCGCAGAAAAGGCCGCCAACGCGGAAAAGTCCCCGATCCCTGTGGCCGCCGCTGCCGCTGCGCGCGACGACGACGACCCGCGCCATCGCCACGGAGGCTTTGCTGAGACCGTCGGCTCAACGTCCGCCGCGGCTGCCTCTGTCCCCGCGCCCGGTCTCTGGGATCAAATGCCCCGCACCGCCGCGCAGGAGTCTGCAGAGCCCGCGGTCCGTGGGCCACAACTGGTGCCCCCGCCCACAAAGGATGAGGCTGCCGCAGTGGCGCGAAGCGCGGCTGCCCGCACGGCCAGTGCCGCGGCTGCACCGTCCATTGGCGAGCGCGCCGACACCGAGCTGCGCACCGTCACGGTCGCTCTCAAAAACGTCAGCGGATTCCGCCTGCCGCCCAGCACTCTCCTGCATCGCAGCGACGATCCCTCACCGGTAAAGGAAGACGAACTGCGCGCCTCCGCTCAGGTGCTGGTCGAGAAGTGCGCCGAGTTCGACGTCCTCGGCCAGGTGGTGCAGATCAATCCCGGCCCGGTGGTTACCACCTTCGAATTCCGCCCCGAAGCGGGCATCAAATACAGCCGCGTCACCGGCCTCGCGGAAGACCTCTGCCTCGCGACCCGAGCCGAGTCTATCCTCATCGAGCGCATGGCCGGCAAGAGCACCGTCGGCATCCAGGTGCCGAACCACGAGCGCGAAACCATCTGGCTCCGCGACATCATCGAGTCGGAAAACTTCGCCACCTCGCGCTCCAAACTCACCCTCGCCATGGGCAAGGACATCAACGGCCGCATTGTCACCGCCGATCTGGCGACCATGCCCCACGTGCTGATCGCCGGCTCCACGGGCAGCGGCAAATCCGTGGCCATCAACGCCATGATCATGTCCCTGCTCTACAAGGCCACGCCGGCGCAGGTGCGCTTCATCCTCGTCGATCCCAAGCGCGTGGAACTGGGCATGTATGGGGACATCCCCCACCTCTACACGCCCATCATCACCGAGCCCAAGCTGGCGGCCAATGCGCTGCGCAACGCGGTGAAGGAAATGGAGCGCCGGCTCAAGCTGCTCGCCTCGCGCAGCGTCCGCAACATCGACCAGTACAATCGCCTGTTCGATGGCGCCACGCCCTCGCTGTTCGAGGAAGAAGGACAGCCGAAGGAAGAGCCGCTGCCCTACATCGTCATCATCATCGATGAGCTGGCCGACCTGATGATGATCGATAAGGCCAACGTCGAGGAATCCGTCACCCGCCTCGCGCAGATGGCTCGCGCCGTCGGCATCCATCTCATCCTTGCCACCCAGCGCCCTTCGGTCGACGTCATCACCGGGCTCATCAAGGCCAACGTCCCCACCCGCATCTCCTTCCGTCTGGCGACCAAGGTCGACTCGCGCACCATTCTCGACTCCAATGGGGCCGAAGCGCTCCTCGGCCGCGGCGACATGATGTTCCTGCCCCCCGGCACCTCGCGCCTGCACCGGGTCCACGCGCCCTTCGTCACCGAAAAAGAAATCGCCGCAGTGACAGATTTCTGGAAGAAGCAGGGAAGCGCCGAGTACGCGCAGGGTTTCCTCGAAGCGCCGAAGGATGCTTCGAACAGCGACTTTGCCGACGGCGAAGAGGGCGACGAAGCCAACGACGATCTCTTCGAAGATGCGGTGCGGCTGGTCCTCGAATTCGGCAAGGCCTCGACCTCGCTGCTCCAGCGCCGCCTGCGCATCGGCTACGGCCGCGCCGCGCACCTCATCGATATGATGGAGCGCGATGGCATCGTTGGCCCGGCCGACGGCCCCAAGCCCCGCGAAATCCTCAAGCCCCCCGACTGGCTCAACGAAGTCGAACCGACGCTGCGCTGAGAGATCCTCGGGCTCGGGCTGATTCCGCCCCAGCAACCGCTATAAAATGAATCGCATCCCACCTGGTTGTTCTCCGGGCCCCAAATCCCTCTACGGAGCCGCCATGCAATCACGACGGACCTTCAGTTTTCTCGCGCGCGGGCTTGCTGCCGCGGCGCTGCTCTCTCTTCTCGCCCTGCCGGCCGCGCACGCGCAAAAGACCGCCGCGCCTGGTCAGACTCCCGGTCAGACTCCCGGCCAGGACCAGCACCTGGTCAGCCCCACCCAGCTCCAGCAGCAGGTGCAGGACGCCTCCACCGCGCGCGAGAAGAACATCGATACCCTGACCCGCTTCCTCTCCTCGCCCGCGGCTACCGAGGCCATGCAGTCGCATCACATCGACGCGAAGCAGGTGAAGGACGCGATCCCCACGCTTTCCGACGCTGAGCTGGTCGATCTCTCCGCCCGAGCCGCGCACGCCCAGCAGCAATTCGCCGCCGGCACTCTGAGCAACCAGACGCTGCTCATTATCATTCTGGTGCTGGTCGCAGTGATTCTGATTGCCGTAATCCACTGATCGCGCGGATTCCCTGAACCGGCCTGTCCCGCGGGGGCAGGCCGTTGCCGTCAGGCTGCCGGTCCGCTTTTCTTTGCCGTGCGCAGCGCGACCCACCCCAGCACCAGCACTACCAGAATCAGCGCCGCCCACAAGAGCCCCGGATGGCGCTCGGTAAACGGCCGCTGGTCGGGCCGCGATTCATGCTCCGGATTCTTCTCCTCCGGCCCCAGCGTCCCCTGCGCCGCATCCTTGTCCGGCGTGAACAGCGTCGCGTAGTCGTACTGCGGAGCCGACAGCGCCGCATCGCCGTAGTAGAGCTTGTACACGGCGCCCGCTGCCGTGTCGAAACACAACTGCCGCTCCGGCATCTCCAGCCGCACGGATTGCACATCGAGTGGCGCATCGTCGCCGTTCTCGATCGTGACCGTCCATTTTGAATCCTGGGCGCCGAAATCCACCGGCGGCGCGTCGACTGCCAACTGCTCCTCGTCGATCCGAATCCCATTGTGCATGCCATGCACCCGCAGCAAATTCCCTGTGGACTCAACCGGCTGCGGAGGCTCCTGGTCGGTCATCGTTTTCGCATTGCCCAGCGGCGTCGCCCGCACCGTCACGTCGCGGCTGAAGTTCGCCGGCTGCCCGCCTGCCGCGAACTCGACCCGCTCCACCGGCACGTGCGCCGGGACCGTGAACGTCACCTGCGACTCGCGCCCTTTCTGCGTCACCTCATCCGTCGCAGCCACGGTGACAAATACCTGCTTCGCCGGAACCCGCTCCACCGACAGACCCTGCACGTCCTCCGGCTTTACCGGGCCGATGATCGAGAAATACAGATAGCGGAAATCCGACTCCGGCAGATGCAGCACCATGCTGCGCCCCAGCTTCTGCCCGGTCAGGTCGAAAATCGTGAACATCCCGAGTTCCGTCCCCTCGGTGCCCGCCTCGGTCTGGCTGCCGGTCACGGCCACGGTGGCGATAAAGTTCTTTGCCGTGATGTCCAGATCGATGTCGCTGTAGCGCCCCTGCGGCATGACCGCCTCGAAGGTCGTCCCGTGATGCTTGCCCAGATTCAGCGGCGCAATGAGCTTCTGCTGCGGCTCGGGCGGGACGGCCTGGCGCACCACATAGGCAGTTTCTGTCGTACCGCGATACAGTCGCACATCCGCCAGGCCCGGCGCCGCATGCGCATAGGTCGCCGCATCGAGCGCCACGCACGTCTGCCCCGCATGTCCGCCGGGAATCGCGACCGGCCGCTCGACCTGGAAATAGCCAATCTTCGGAGTCGCTGCCGCCACCGCCAGCAACACCACCGCGCCGCGTCCCCCGATCATGGTCCTCCAGTTCATTCCAGGTCTGTCACCGTCTCATGTCAGATGGAGTTACCGCTCTCCGCGTTGCGCAGGTGCAGCCAGTCGCGCTGGTAGACAAAACTCACCGCCAGCAGCAGCGCACCCAGTCCCAGGAAGCTGAGGATGCGGTATCCCTGGCTGAGCGCGTTCAGATCCAGGACGAACACCTTGGCAATTGTCGCAGCGATCAGCACTAATGCCTGCCAGCGCAGGAACGCCGACCGTCGCCAGAAGCCCGCGGCCAGCAGCGCGGCCCCGAACGCCATGAAGAAGGCGGAATAGGTGAACTGCGCGTACATGCGGTAGTCGTGCAGCAGGCGTCCGTTTCCGTCATAGGCCAGATACCACCAGTAGCTG
>JBAUGH010000031.1:0-5519 GCA_049679565.1 Acidobacteriaceae bacterium | reverse complement strand
CATCCGGGAGCGACGGAGGAGCAATTCCTGAACGCCTGCCGGATCGCGCGCGTGGATGAGTTTGCGGAGCGGTTCCCGGAGGGCTACGACACCATCGTGGGCGAGCGCGGGGTGAAGCTGTCGGGCGGGCAGCGGCAGCGGCTGTCGATTGCGCGGGCGATTTTGGCGAGCCCGCGGATTCTGATTCTGGATGAGGCGACGTCGTCTCTCGATTCGGAGTCGGAGTCGATGATTCAGCACGGCCTCAGTTACTTAATGCAGGGGCGGACGACGTTTGTGATTGCGCACCGGCTGTCGACGATCCGGCGAGCGGATCAGATTCTGGTAGTGGAAGGCGGCCTGATCGTGGAGCGCGGGACGCATGCGAGCCTGTACGCGCTGGGCGGCCGGTATTACGACCTGTATACGCGCCAGCATGGGCTCGAAGAGAATTTATTTCTGGCGCCGGGCGAGGGCGATACCGTAGAAGAGCCGGCCAAGTAGGACTCCGCGTCCAGCGGGAGCCATCGCCTGGAGTGCTGGTCTGAGGGCGCATCGCCGTGGCTCGGGGAGAGTTCGCGGCATTTCGATCGGCGGAGAGAGCATGCGAGCCGTCATTCTGATTCGGATCCTGGTGGGCTGGGTCTTCATTTCCGAGGGGATTCAGAAGTTTCTGTTTCCGGCGGCGCTGGGATGGGGCCGCTTCGCGAAGATCGGGCTGCCCGATCCGCACGTCCTCGCTCCGGTAGTGGGCGTGGTGGAAGTGGGATGCGGGCTGCTGATCCTGCTGGGGCTGTTCACGCGCTTCGCGGCGATTCCGCTGCTGGCGGTGATCGGGGTAGCGATCTGGAAGACGAAGATTCCGATCCTGCATCACGAGGGCGTCTGGGCCATGCTGCATGAGGCGAGGACGGATTTCAGCATGGTGCTGGGGCTTCTGTTCCTGCTGATCGTGGGCGCAGGGCGATTCGCGATGGACAAGAGGTAAAGAAGCTCAGGCAGGCTCGGCCCGGACCGCAGCGCGGCCCGTAAAAGCGAAGACGAACAGCAGCGCGGCACCCAGCCAGCCTCCCAGGGCAAAGCTCCCCGGCAGGAACCAGCCGATGGCGACTCCGGCAGCGATCATCGCAGCGGCCAGGGCACCGAATTGGCGCATTCCATAGAGGAATGTGAAGGGCAGGTAGTGCGCGCCGATGACGATGAGGAAGGCCGGATAAAACCAGTCCAGCCGATGCAAAGCCGCGGCGCCGATGAGCGGCAGGCCGGCGGGCACGATGAAGGCGATCTGCCGCGCGAGAGAGTTCATGGGGTGGCCTTTGGGCAGCGATGCCTGGCGGCCCATGAGGTGCAGGGCGAGCTGGGTGAGGGGATAGATCGCCATTCCGCCGAAAACGAGAAGGAGGATGCCGGCCCTGGGTGAGCGCCACGTCGCAAGGGCAGCAGAAGCCAGCCAGATCAGGCCGGGAACGAGCTGGCCGGCGAAGCCTCCCAGGAACGTGGTGCGAACGTCGCGCTGCGCGTCGGAGATTTCCATAGGTCTCCAGGTATGCGGCGTGGAAGCGGCGGCGGGGAGTGCGATTCGTCAGGAGCCGGCGGTGACAAATGTCAGATCAGGCCTCGGTCACGCCAGCGCGCTGTGGCCGTTGCACTGCATGACGCCCAGGAAGCGCCCCCACGGCCCGATCGGCTCGCAGTACTGGTGCGCGAGGATACGGCTGATCTGGTGGATATGAGAAAGGTCATGGACAGGCCACGCCGCGATCAGTTGGGACAGCGTGACGCTGCCGAAGGCCGGGTGGCGGCCGCGCTTCTCCAGATCGGCGGAACTGAGGTTCCAGGAGCGGAGCTGGTTAAGGTTGGCGGCGCGGAGCTCGGCGAACTCGTCGAGCAGCTGCTCGAGCGTTTTGCCGCGGCTCTCTTCAAACTGAGCGAGGCGGTCGAGGGGCTCGAAGGGACGGGTGTCGCCATGGTCGAGGATGATGCGGGCGCGAGGCATCCAGTCGGCGCGTTCGCAGTGGTTCAGGTGGCCGATGACGTCGTACGCGGTCCAGCTGTCGCCGCCCTCGTTGCGGAGGGTCCAGAGATCGGGCAGGCCGCGCAGCAGAGCGTCGAGGGACGCAGGGGTGCGGGCAAGGAGCGCGATGGAGTCCTCAAGGTTGTGCTCGGTCATGCTCCCCTGATGCGGGTGCGGGCCGGGGCGATGCGTTATTTCGCGATGCCCTCCAGGGTGCGGGTGGCAGCGTCGATGGCATCGGTAAGGATGGTCATCTGGGCCTGGGCGCGGGCGAGGTTCTTCGCGTCGATGGCCTCGTTGACGCCGGGAATGACAACTGCGGCGTAGCCGGTGTATTCGCCGGGCGCGTAGATCACGTGCTTGAACCAGGGCCGGTCGGGGAGTCCCTGCGGCGACAGGAAATCGCCTTCGACCTGACGCAGCTGAGTGTTGAAGGCGGCCAGGTCGCCGTCGGGATGCTTCTGCTTATCCTTCACCTGCTCGGCGGCGTGGGTAAATTTTTTCGCGGCTGCTGCGGCGGCGGTGAAGTCGAGGCTGGTCATGCCGGCATCCTCAGCCTTCTTCTGCGCTTCGTCGAGGTAGGCGGAAATTTCTTTGCCGTAGGTGACGTAGTCGTAGGGGAGCACGTCGGCATCGGCCATATGCAGGACTTCGAGGCCGAAGACGCGCGCCATTTCCTGCTCATAGACAAAGGTGGGGTCGGCGTTCTGGACGAACCATGCGTAGTCATCGAAGACGGAGTGGTAGACGCCGTAGGGGCCGCCGGAGCCGATGTCGCTCGAAGGCACGCCAAGGTGCTGAATGAAGGGCGTGAAGTCGGAGCCGCTGCCGAGATCGCCGATGCGGACGTCCTTGCCGATGACGGCGGCTTCCTGGCTGGCGTGTTCCTCGACGCCGAGGTGATGACGGGCCTGGGCGTCGGACTGGCTTTTCTTCCACTGTTCGTAGACGGTGCCGCCTTTGGGGCTGGGGACTTCCTGGGTGACCTGGCGGATGAATTTTTTGAGCGAAGGAACGGCGGAGGCGTCGAAATTGGGTCCGGAGACGCCGACGTCGGTGTTGAAGTAGGCGACGGCGTGGGCGAGTTGGGCCGCGTGGCCCTCGGCCCATTCGGTAGAGCCGATCAGGCCCCACTCTTCGGCGTCCCAGCTGCAGAAGACGATGCGGCGCTTCGGCTTCCAACCCTGTTTGAGCAGGTTGCCGATGCCGTGGACGGCTTCAAGCATGGCGGCGGTGCCGCTGTTGGGATCGACGGCGCCGTAGACCCAGGCATCGCGATGATTGCCGGCGACCACCCACTCGTCGGGAAATTCGGTGCCGGCGATGCTGCCGATGACGTCCCAGATGGTGGAGTACTTGTAGTCCATTTTGAGCAGCAGGTGGACTTTGACGCCGGGGCCAACGTGATAGGTGAAGGGCAGAGCGCCCTGCCATTCGCGGGGCGCATCGGGCCCGGCGAGGTGCTCGAGGATGGGCGCGGCGTCGTGCCAGGACAGGGGCTCAGAGGGGATTTTGGGCAGGCTGGTGGCGTCTTCCGGCTTGATGCGTTTCGAGGCGGGCAGGTCGGGAGTGGAGGCGATGCCGGGAGTGAGCGCGTCGCCGGGATACTTAAACATGAATTGAACAGAGCCGCGCTGGACGGCGGTGGCCGGGCGCCAGGGTCCTTTCGGATAGGCATCGCCGCGGTAGTAGCCATCGTCAGCTGGATCGGAATAGATGAGGACGCCGGCGGCGCCGCGCTGCTGGGCGATGAAGACCTTGACGCCGCGGAAATTGCCGCCGTAGCGGCAGAGGACGATCTTCCCCTTCACGTCCACGCCCAGCTCGGCGAGCTGATCGTAGTCCTGGGGACGGCAGTAGTTGGCATAGACGACCTGGGCGGTGATGTCGGCGGAGGGCGAGGATCCGTTGAAGGCGGGGGTGACGCGGGGATCGTCCTGATACGGCTCCTTCGCGTCGATGTGCTCGCGGACCGGGCCGGTCATGACGAGCTTGCCGTCCTGGTCCCAGGCCTCGACCTTCACTTCTTTGGGCATGTTAAGCCAGGCCTTGTAGGGAACGATGCTGGTCTCGAGGCCGGCCTCTTTGAATTTGGAGGCGACGTACTGGGCAGTTTTGTAGTCCTCCGGCGAGGCGGCGATGTGGGGCTCGGCAGTGAGGGTCTTCAGCTCTTCGCCGGCGAGTTTGGCATCGGGCACCGCGAGGAAGGTCTGGTCGATTTTCGCCTGCTCGGCAGGGAAGTCTTTATATCCGAAGACATGCTCGGGAGGGGGTGCGGTCTGACTGCCGAAGAAAGCGACGGCGGGAAGGAGAAAGGACGCGAAGAGGACGGGAATGCGGGAAGACATCCGCAGTTGAGCTCCTTTGGCAGAGGGTCAGGACAAGGGAACAGCGTACAGGGTCGAGCGGGGGACGTACAAGAACAGCCGGGAATGAGTCGGGTGGGCCCACTCCCGGATATTGCCTGGCGACTAGGCCGTCGCGGTCGCGACCGGCTGACCGCAGTGGGCGCAGCGTTTCGCAGCGAGAGGGATGTCGGAGAGGCACTCGGGGCAGGGATGGGTGGCGGGGGGCTCGGCTTTGGCGGGCTGGAATTTCTTCAGCAGCATTTGCATCGGCATCACGATGGCGAAGTAAATGGCAGCGGCCACCAGCAGGAAATTGATGAGCGCGTTCAGCAGCTTTCCGATGTGGATGTCGCCGGGAGGAACGTAGTTGGCGGGGAGTGGGCTGGGAGGCGGCGGAACGTGATGGAGCACCGGGATATGAATGACCAGAGTCGAGAAGTCGGGCGCGCCGACGAGGGCGGAGATGATGGGCGTAATGACATCGGCAGTGACGGAGGCGGTGATCGCTCCAAATGCGGCGCCGATGATGACGGCCACGGCGAGATCGACAACGTTGCCGCGCAGGATAAAGTCGCGAAAGCCTTTTAACATGGTGGTCCCCCCGATGGGATAGGGCTGGTGGAAACAGCGGGAACGGGATTTCCGCGGTGAGACGTGGGCCGGGAACGGGCGACAGGCTCAGCCGCAGCGTAGGGAGAATTTACCACGTGGGAAGGCGCGTCGGGGTAGGATGCTTTGCATTGGAGGAACCGTGCGTGGATGAGTGGCGGTTCGTGTTCACGATTGAAGGAGCGGAGAACCCGAAGGAAGCGGTGACGTTTGTCTGCAGCGGCTATCTGGGCCGGGACGACGGTCTGGCAGAGTTTCGGGCGCAGGCCGATGCGTTCGTCGAGCAGGGGAGGAATCTTGTCCTCGACTTTGCGAGGGTGACGAACCTGGACAGCAAGGCGATTGGGGCGCTGGTTCAGCTGAAGGACAAGGTCAAAAAGCTGGGGCAGACCTGTAATCTGCGAAGCTCATCGGCCAGGGTGACGCAACTGCTGAGACGGGTCGGGCTTGCAGCGTATCTGGAGGTGGAGGAGGCGGGCAGCTAATCCGGCTCGCCCGAGGCGGAGGAGTTTTCGTCCTCGACCAGGGTACCGACGCGGGGACCGTCGGAGGTATGCAGGCCCCAGGCC
>JBAUGH010000030.1:0-3452 GCA_049679565.1 Acidobacteriaceae bacterium | reverse complement strand
CCTCGAATCCCTCGGCCTCGGCGTCACCGTCACCCGCAACCCCGGCGGCACACACATCGGCGACCGCATCCGCGCCCTGATCCTCGACTCGCGCACCGAAGGCGTCGATCCCATGACCGAGCTGGGTCTCATGTTCTCCGACCGCGCCCAGTCCATTGCGGAAGTCATCCGCCCTGCCCTCGACGCCGGCCGCGTCGTGCTTTGCGACCGCTACACCGATTCGAGCGAAGCCTACCAGGGAGGCGGCCGCCGGCTCGGCAGCGAGACCGTCCTCCGCCTGCACCAAACCCTCTGCGGCGGGCTCAACCCCGATCTCACCATCCTCCTCCTGCCCGACTTCAGCCGCTCCCTCGCCCGCGCTCGCCGCCGCAACGACCGCGCCGCCGGCGCCGGACAGGACGAAGGCCGCTTCGAAACCGAAGACGAGGCGTTCTACCGCCGGGTCTATGACAAATATCAGGAGATCGCCGCGCGCGAGCCGGGCCGGGTTGCCGTTCTTTCCGGCGATCAGTCCATCGAAGCGATCCACCAGCAGATCATGGCGCTGGTGGAACCGCGGCTCCGCACCGCCGGCCTCCTGTTCAATCCTGTTCCTGCCACTGTTCGATAATGGACACCGGTTTTCGCAAACGACCACCAGCCTCCTCGCAGGCAGATCGCCCGGGAACTTTAATCCCCTCATAAACGTAGACTTAGATTGCCCGTCCGGTATGGCCGGGCACATGCAACTTCTCTATGGCAATGGACATCGCTCGCCCCGATATTCGGAAGAAGAAGCGCCGCCGGCAGGTCATCGTCGTCATCGTTGCAGCTCTCGCCGTCACCGCCGCCGCCTGGGGCGTGATGCGCCTCAAGCCTGCCGTTCCCTCGGTCGATGCCAGCACCATCTGGCCCGAAACCGTCAAGCGCGGCGATATGGTGGTCCAGGTCCGCGGCCTGGGAACTCTGGTGCCGCGCGAAGAGAGCATTCAGCTCATCCCGGCCCAGACCGACGCCACCATTGTCGCCATTCGCGTGCTCCCCGGCACTCCGGTGAAGGCCGACACCATTCTGCTCGACATGACCGACCCCCAGCTGCAGCAGGAGCTGCTGGGTGCCCAGGCGGCGCTGCAGGGCGCGGAGGCCGACTATAAGAGCCTCAACGCCAGCCTGAATTCGACCATCATGGGCATGAAGTCTGCCGCGGCCGCGGTGGATGCCCAGTACAGCCAGGCAAAAATGCAGGAGCAGATCGATAAGCAGCGCTATGCCCTGGGCGAGATCAGCGGAATCCAGTATGAGCAGTCGAAGAACAACTTCGATCAGCTCACCACACAGCAAAAGATCAGTCAGGAACAGCTCGAGGTCAACCAGAACGCGATCAAGGTTCAGTTGGCCTCCTCCCAGACCAAGATCGATTCGGCCAGGGCGCAGCTCGGCCTCTACCAGAGTCAGCAGGATGCGCTGCATGTGCGGGCAGGCGTCGCCGGCATTCTCCAGCCCCTGGCGACCCCGGTGACGGTGGGCCAGCACGTGACCGCGGGGACCTCCGTAGCCGAGGTGGTTATTCCCAACCAGCTCAAGGCCGCCCTGCAGATCGCCGAAACCCAGGCGCACGACATTCTTCTGAACCAGCCTGCCGAAGTCGATACCCACAACGGCATCGTCCCCGGGCATGTTACGAGAATTGATCCCTCGGTATTGAACGGAACGCGAACCGTTGACGTAACACTGGATGGCACTCTGCCCGCGGGAGCAGTCCCGGGGCTGAGCGTCGACGGGACCATCGACCTCGACCATCTGCACAATGTGCTGTATGTCGGGCGTCCGGCTTTCGCCCAGGCCGACAGCACGGTCAGCCTTTTCCGTATCGACCCCAGCGGCAAAACTGCCACCCGGGTCCAGGTGAAGGTCGGCAAGGCTTCGGTCACCGAGATTCAGATTCTCAGCGGGCTCAACGAAGGGGATCGCGTGATCCTCTCTGACATGTCACGATACGAAGCTACCGATAAAGTTCGGCTGGACTAGGCCTCAAAAATCACGAGCAGGAGAGCAGGATGGACAACAATCAGGCGTTGATCGAAATTGAAGGCCTCACCAAGGTCTTCTACACCGACGAGATTGAAACGCACGCGCTGTCCGGCGTCCATATGAAGATCGACAAGGGCGAGTACGTCGCCATCTCCGGCCCGTCCGGCTGCGGCAAATCCACGCTGCTGTCCATCATCGGGCTGCTCGATACCCCCACCGGCGGCAGCTACACGCTCAACAGCCATTCGGTCGAGAACCTGAACTTCTCCCAGCGGTCGCGCATCCGCAACCAGGAGATCGGCTTCATCTTCCAGAGTTTCAACCTGATCGGCGACCTCACCGTCTACGAGAACGTCGAGCTTCCGCTCACCTATCGCTCCGGCATGTCCTCGGCCGAGCGCAAGCGCCGCGTGCAGGAGTCGCTCGAGCGCGTCAGCATGGCCCACCGCATCCGCCACTATCCCTCGCAGCTCTCCGGCGGTCAACAGCAGCGTGTCGCCGTGGCCCGAGCCCTCGCTGGATCCCCCTCCATCCTCCTCGCCGACGAGCCGACCGGTAACCTCGACTCGCGCAATGCCGAGGCGGTCATGGAGCTGCTCCAGAATCTGCATCGCGAAGGCGCGACCATCTGTATGGTCACGCACGACCCGCGCTTCGCCCGCCACGCCGATCGCCAGATTCACCTCTTCGACGGCAAAGTGGTCGCGGAAGGCGAATCGCTCGAACAGGTTCTCGAAGTTAAGTAATCAGCCGGGCGGTCGCTAGCCTAGGTTCGGTCAGGCAGGGGCATTCGTGTGCGAATTTGCGGTGCCCCTCCTGGCTCCTGGCTCCCGGCTCCCGGCTTCAGGCTAAAGTCATGATCCAGCTAAAGAATATCGAGCGCAGTTACAAAACCGGAGCCGGCCAGACCTGGGTCCTCCGCCGCATCAATCTCGACATCCAGGAAGGCGAGTTCCTCACCATCATGGGGCCTTCCGGCGCCGGCAAATCCTCGCTCCTGAATGTTCTCGCCCTGCTCGACGATCAGTGGCTGGGCGAGTACTGGCTCAACGAGGAAGCCGCCCACCACATGAACCGCCGCCAGCGCGCCGACCTCGCCAAACGCAAAATCGGCATGGTCTTCCAGAGCTATCACCTGCTCGACGACCTCACCGTCCAGGAGAACATCGACCTCCCGCTCTCTTATTAAGACATGCCTCGCGCACAGCGCCAGGGGCTGGTCGCCGACACTCTTGACCGCTTCAGCATCGTGGGCAAGAAGGACCTCTTCCCTTCCCAGCTTTCCGGCGGACAACAGCAGCTGGTCGGAGTGGCGCGCGCGGTGATTCACAAGCCGGCGCTGCTCCTCGCCGACGAGCCCCCCGGCAACCTCCATTCAAGTCAGGCCAAGGAGATTATGGAGTTGTTTCGCGAGTTGAATCAGCAGGGCACCACCATCGTCC
>JBAUGH010000029.1:0-4040 GCA_049679565.1 Acidobacteriaceae bacterium | reverse complement strand
GGAGCAAGGCGCCCAGGCAGATCCACACGTATTCGGAAATGCCTCGGGGCCGCGCCAGCATCAGGGCGAGACTGGCCAGCGAAATGACCCAGATCAGGACGGTCGGCATGGGTGGGTGGGGCGAACGAGGCGGCTATCCGAATAGTACGGGACAGTTGGATGCAGCCGCACTACACTGAGACGGGACTGTCCGGACAGACCCGGCGTGATGGGTTCCGCCAGCCCAGGAGTCAGAGAATGCCGGCCTCCGAACGGCTCTATTACCGCGACGCTTTCCTGCAGGCTTTCCCCGCCGCCGTTTCCGATGTGCGTGAGCTTTCCCGCAGCGGGGGTGAAATCCTCTGGCAGCTGGCCCTGGATCGCACCGCGTTCTACCCGACCAGCGGCGGCCAGCCGTACGATACCGGCTCACTGCACGCTGTTTCGCGCGGTGGCTCGACTCTTGAGATTCCTGTCGAATCGGTCGAGGAGGATGAAGACGGCCAGGTATGGCATTTCGTCCGCAAACCTGTCTCTGCGGGTACTCATGTCGAGGGCCGCATCGACTGGCAGCGCCGCTTCGACCACATGCAGCAGCACACGGGTCAACATCTTCTCTCCGCCCTGTTTCTGCGAGAACTCAATGCCTCGACCGTCTCCTTCCATCTCGGAGAAGCCGTTTCCACAATTGACCTGTCCGGCGGCCCGGTCGCGCAGCACTCGCTCGAGCGCATCGAGCACCTCGCCAACGAGGTTATCGCCGAAGATCGCGCCGTGACCGTGCACTCTGTCACGCGCGCGGAGGCCGAATCGCTCTTTGCCGCCGGACAGCTGCGCAAGCTTCCGGAGCGCTCCGGCGATATGCGTCTGATCGAGATCGCCGCGCTCGACCGCAATGCCTGCGGCGGGACCCACGTCCGCTCCACCGGCCAAATCGGCGGCATGCTGCTGCGCGGCCTGGAAAAGGTGAGCCGTGGCAGCCGAGTCAGTTTTGTCTGCGGTCTGCGCGCTGTCCGCGCCGCCCGCTCCGATGCGGCGGTCCTCGGCCAGCTGACTGCCGCGCTGTCCGTCGGCGCCGCTGATCTGCCGGCCGCTGTCGAGCGTTTGCGCAGCGAATCGAAATCCGCTGGCAAAGAACGCCATCGGCTCCGCGAGGAGCTGGCCGATTATCATGCGTCCCGTCTGGCCGTCGAAGTCCCGATTGAAAACGGCCTCCGGCTGGTCAACCGCGCGTTCAAAGAGCGCGATCCCGAGTACGTCCGGCTGCTTGCTTCCCGGCTCGCGGCCGCCGTTCCCGGATCGGCCGTAATCCTCAGCTCTGAAATGTCCGATCCTGGCGCCGTCGTCGTGGCCCGCAGTCTCGATCTCAGCTTCGACTGCGGGGTCATCCTCAAACGCGCGCTTTCTGAGTTGGGCCTCCGCGGCGGCGGCTCTGCCGACTTCGCTCAGGGGGAAGTCCCGGCCAGCCAGGCCGCCGCTCTTCGTGCTGCTCTCAACGCCGCCATTCGTGAGGCCGTGGGCGCGGCCCGCTGAGGCGCGGTAATTCCGCCCGCCGGCAAACCTGGCCGCCCGGAGCGTTGGCGCACCGGCGCTCCATACCGTAAAATCAAAAAGGTCTTCCCGCCGCGTGGGGCTATAGCTCAGCTGGGAGAGCGCATCGTTCGCAACGATGAGGTCGTCGGTTCGATCCCGACTAGCTCCACCAAATACGTCCTTCCAACCCCTCCCGCGACGGAGACTCAAGCCGGCTGAACTCGGGTCAGGTTTCCTGCGCTGCGGTATCGAAGCCAGGGCTTCCCGCGGTAAGCTGAAGCTGAGGGTCGCGCGAAGCACAGGATCTGCGCGGACCGGAAACGGGGTAAGCCTGCAGAAAACCATCATGACCCGTGAAGCGCCCAACCCTCCGTCCGTCTCAGCTGTGCGCCCGTTCCATATCCTCACCAAGCCAACCGGCCCGATCTGTAATCTCGACTGCAAATATTGCTTCTACCTCGAGAAGGAAGTCCTCTATCCCGATGTCGGCAAGTGGGCCATGTCCCCGGACGTGCTCGAGTCGTACGTCCGCCAGTACATCGAGCAGCAGGACACAGACGTCATCCACTTTGCCTGGCAGGGCGGGGAGCCGACGCTGCTGGGCGTGGAGTACTTCCGCCGCGTCGTGGAACTGCAGGCGCGCTTCGCCAACGGCAAGCGCATCGAAAACGCCCTCCAGACTAACGGCGTACTGCTGGACGACGAGTGGGGCCGCTTCCTTGGGGAACACTCGTTTCTTATCGGCATTTCCATCGATGGTCCAGGTCCGCTGCACGATGCGTACCGCGTCGACAAGGGCGGCCAGCCGACCTTCGGCCGGGTTATGCGCGGCATCGACGTGCTCCGCCGGCACAAGGTGGAATTCAACACACTGACCACGGTGCACCGCGCGAACTCTCGTTCCCCGCTCGAGGTCTATCGCTTCCTTCGCGACAACGGCAGCGGCTTCCTGCAGTTCATCCCCATCGTGGAGCGCGTTTCGACCCAGGTGACCGGGGACGGGCTGGTGCTGGTGGCGCCCAGCTTTTCCGATCAGGCGCAGGTGTCGGACTGGTCGGTTGACCCGCATCAGTTCGGCCGATTTCTGTGCACCATCTTCGACGAGTGGGTGCGCAACGACGTCGGCAGGACCTTTGTGCAGTTGTTCGACGTCAGCCTGGAGATGTGGTGCGGCATGGAGGCCAGCCTGTGCGTCTTCCGTCCCACCTGCGGCTCGGCCCTTGCGATGGAACACAACGGCGACGTCTACTCCTGCGACCACTTCGTCTATCCGGCTAACCGGCTCGGCAATATCATGGAATCCTCGCTGGCCAGCCTCGTCAGCTCACCACAGCAGCTACAGTTCGGGCAGGACAAGCAGAGCACGCTGCCGCAGTATTGCCGCGAGTGCGAGGTGCGATTCGCCTGCAACGGTGAGTGCCCGAAGCATCGGTTTCTTAAAACACCGGATGGCGAGCCGGGCCTCAATTATCTGTGCGCCGGGTACCGAAAGTTCTTTAACCACATCGATCCGTACATGCGCTTCATGGCCGGCGAACTGCGGCTGCAGAGGCCGCCGGCCAACGTGATGGCGTGGGCGCGAGCCCGGGAATCGGCAGGTGCGGCAAAGGTCGGGAGAAACGAGCCCTGTCCCTGCGGCAGCGGTCGCAAATTCAAGCAGTGCTGTGGCCGGGCCTGAACCACGTCTTATAAATTCACTTGCCCGCGTTCACATGAACTTGACGCCGCTCTCACCTACCACGGTGAAGATGTCCAGCAGGTGTGTGAGACCGAGCAGATTCCGGATCTGCTTGTTGAGGTGCATCAGCTCCAGACTGCAGCCGGAAGACCTCGCCGCTACATAGAGGCGCACCAGCGTGCCCAGGCCCATGCTGTCGGTGTGCTGCAGGTCGGACAGGTCAAGGACGATGCGGCGGCTTTCAGGAATGAGCGGGCGCACACCGGAGGAAAGGACATCCGTGGCTCCGGCGACCAGGCGGCCATGGCAGTGCACGGTGACCTCACTGGCGGAACAGCGCGCTATTTCGATGGTGAGAACAGGCGCCGCGGCGGCGTGGGACATGGAATCCCCTTTCGTGGAAGGATGCAAGAGCCGAAGTGGAGCGATTATCGCACGATCTGTCGCGGGGCATCGAGAGGCCGGAGCGGCGCTCCGGGGCAATGCTCAGCCAGAAATCGCGACCGCAAAAGAAAACGGCGGCGAGAGCAAGCTGGTTGTCGCTTGCCGTCGCCGCCGGTGAGATCGCCGTCTTCTTTTCGATCAGAAGACGAAGTGCGCCCCCACCTGCAGCTGGCGCGCCAGGGTGCCGCTGTAGACGCCGCTGGTGGTTCCGAAGCTCGACGAGGTTGGGCTCACGTTTGGCGTGTTGTACTCCGGGTGGTTCAACGCATTGAAGACGTCGAGACGCAGCTCAAGAAGGGCGCTTTCGTGAATCTGCGTATTCTTCTGCAGGTTGAGGTCGAAGTTGTTGAGGTAGTCCTGGCGCAGGAGATACTGCGGGAACGTGCGGTAGTTATACGACGTGGGT
>JBAUGH010000028.1:0-6399 GCA_049679565.1 Acidobacteriaceae bacterium | reverse complement strand
GTACTATGGATCGTTCAGCCCGCGCGTCGGCGTGGCGTGGAACCCGGGCTTCTCCAAGTCCACGGTCATCCGCGGCGGCTACGGGCGCATTTTTGGACGCCTCAACGGTGTCGATCTGGTGCTGGTGCCCCTCCTGGGCGTCGGCCTGATCCAGCCCGTGCAGTGCAAAGACGCGTTCATGAACGGCACCTGCGGCTCCTCGAATCCCACCGCAACCAATGCTTTCCGCATCGGAACGGACGGGAATACCGCTCCTCTGCAGGCAGCGGCTCCAACCCTTCC
The DNA here is from genome assembly GCA_049679565.1 of Acidobacteriaceae bacterium. GTDB lineage: Bacteria > Acidobacteriota > Terriglobia > Terriglobales > Acidobacteriaceae > Palsa-343. The sequence continues at coordinate 6,117 of JBAUGH010000028.1, read as the reverse complement.
CCAGCCGGCCTTCACCGGGGTTAACCTGGTGGCTGGATCGGCCAACGAAGCGATGGATCCGCACTTCCGCCCGAACGATGTCGATTCGTTCGACCTCACCATCCAGCGCCAGGTCGGCCAGCGCTCGCTGCTCGAAGTTGGTTACATCGGCCGTCTGATCCACCATGAATACCAGCCGATCAACCTCAACGTTGTGCCCTACATGTTGTCCGTCGGCGGCCAGCAGTTCCAGCAGGCTTATCTCGCCATGCAGAAGCTGCTCGGTTGCACCACGTCGGAAGCCGCTTGTGGCGCCAATGTTCCGAGCCCAACCATCACCACGGGTAACACCAGCACGCCCAACCCGGCCTACACCGCATTCATTAACTCGGTGGCGGCACAACCGTTCTTCGAGACGGCAATGAAGAACTCGTCGTACTGCACGGGGTCCATGTCCAACGGATCGGGCACGCCCTACGCCAACTGCACCGCGGCGGTTCTCGACAATGAGCTGGGCAACCTGGAAATCCAGGGCGTCTGGAGCATGTGGTCGGATCTGGACAACGGTGGGTTCAACACGACCGTCGTTCCGCGGTCCATGGAGAACACCCCGATTCCCAACACCTCTACTGGCGGTCAGCCCTATTACGGGGCCAACGGACAGCAGAGCAGCGGCATTGCCGAGAACTCCAGCGTGGGTTACGGCAACTACAACGGCGTGTTTGTCAGCTACGGCACCCGTAACTGGCACGGCCTCACCACCCAGCAGAACCTCACCTACAGCAAGGCACTGGGCACCGGCGCTCTCGCCCAGGCCACCAGCGAATACACGCCGAACGATGCGTTCAACCTGCGCGCCATGTATGGCGAGCAGGAGTTCGATCGCCGGATCATCTACAACACCTACATCGTTGCCCAGGAGCCCTGGTTCAAAGGCCAGAACGGCCTCGTGGGTCGCGTCGCCGGTGGATGGGAGTTCGCTCCGATCTTCACCGCCGGCTCCGGCCCGCCCGTCAACTGCGGCACGTGGACTGGCGCCCAGGCATGGGGCGGCGGCGACGGCAGCAACTACTTTGACAACGAGCAGTGCGTCTTCACCAGCAAGTACAACGCAGGGCACTCCGCGCACTTCGGCGTGGCCGGCAGCAACGGCATCGGAACGTCGATCTCGACGACCCCGGTGAACATGTTCACCAACCCGGCCGCGGTCTGGGCGCAGGTTCGCCCCCCGATCCTCGGCATGGATACCCACAACCCCGGTCTGGGCCCCTTCATGGGCCAGCCCTACTGGAACCTCGATGGGCAGATCAAGAAGAGCGTCCGCATTGCAGAATCGACGAGCTTCGAGTTCTCCTTCATCGCCACCAACATGCTGAACCATCGGCAGTTCTTCGATCCGGGTATGAGTCTCGCTTCGCCCGCTACATGGGGCGTGCTCAACACCCAGGCGAACAACCCCCGCCAGATGGAGTTCGGCGGCCGCATCAGCTTCTAACCCGGAAGCCGGAGCCCACACGCTCCGGCTCCCTGGCATCCTTCGGGCGGAAGTCCCCTCCGGGGCTTCCGCCTTTTCCTTTGCAAAGAAACAAAGCCGCTGCTCTCTTCCCGGAATGGCACCGAAGTTCGCACCCAAACACCAAAGTGTCACCCCCTTTCGTGCCCCTGGGCTTGCGTTTGCTGGTCGGACCTTGTAAAAACGGTTCCTGGGAAGAAACAGAGCGGGACAGACCGATTTCCCGCCGAGCTGGCACCAGAAAGCAATTTCCTGCGTTGCGAGGCATTCTGTATCTCCATGACTGCTGACATCCTGCTGGTGGACGACAACTGCATTCAGGCGACCACCCGCAAGGCGATCCTCATGCGTACCGGACGCAGCGTGGCCCTGGCCTGCGACGGTCATCAGGCCCTCGCCATGATCGAAGAAGCCGGAGGCGCTCGCCCCGTCCGCCTGGTCGTCACCGATCACCTCATGCCCGGTATGAATGGACCGCAGTTTGTCGCCCGGCTGCGCAGCCGCTATCCCCACCTGCCGGTGCTGGTCCTCAGCGGCCTGGCCGATGCCGAAGAAGAGTACCAGGACCTCGACGTCCTTTTCCGGGTGAAGCCCTTTCCGCCCGATGAGCTGATCCGCCTGGTGCGGTCCCTGCTCGACGAGCCCATGTCGCGCACCGCCTGAGGTCGCTCCCTCCGTTCCCTCCACAAATTCCATCTTTCTGGCGATGACAACCCCGCTCGTCCCGGTGTGAGATTCGTCACAGCGCTCCCCGGCCTCTGACGCGAAGATCAGGAAGTCCCCTGGTGCCGCGTCCTGAGGCGTTTTGCCTCGGGAAAGTGCGACAATCGAAAGGGAAATTTCCCTATGCCTGCATTCGGCAGTTTTGCCCTCCTGATCGCGCTCGCTCTGGCCGGCTACAACCTGCTGGCCGGCGCCGTGGCTCTGCGCCAGCTCGCCACCGGCCGCCGCGGCGGCATCTCCCCCGAACGTCTGGCCGAAACCGCCCGCCGCGCGGGCATCGCCAGCTTCGTCGCCACCGCATGCGCCGCCTTCGCTCTCGTCTGGGCCGCATTTACCAACGACTTCCGCGTCGCCTACATTACCGAGCACTCCAATCGCGCCCTGCCCTGGGCCTACAAATTTGCCGCCCTCTGGTCCGGACAGGAAGGATCCCTGCTCCTCTGGGCCTTCCTGCTCGGCGCCTATGGTTTCGTGCTGCGTCTCCGCCACAAGGTCGACGTCAAGCTGTTCGCCTACGCCTCCACCATCCTCGCCGGCATTCAGGTCTTCTTCCTGCTGGTGGTCAACATCGCCGCCACCCCGTTTTCGCTGGTTACCGGCGCGGTCCCGCCCGACGGCAACGGCCTCAATCCGCTCCTCCAGTATCCCGAGATGGTCATCCATCCCCCCATGCTCTATCTCGGATACGTCGGCTTCAGCGTGCCCTTTGCCTTTGCCCTCGGCGCGCTCATGATGCGCTATCCCGGCGAAAAGTGGATCCACATCACCCGCCGCTGGACCATGGTCACCTGGCTCTTCCTCACCGTCGGCATCTTCCTCGGCATGCACTGGGCCTACTCCGTCCTCGGCTGGGGCGGCTACTGGGGCTGGGACCCGGTCGAGAACGCCTCCTTCATGCCCTGGCTTACCGGCACCGCCTTCCTCCACTCCGTCATGATGCAGGAGAAGCGCGGCATGATGAAGTCCTGGAACGTCTGGCTCATCTTCTCCACCTTCCTGCTCTCCATCCTCGGAACCCTGCTCACCCGCTCCGGCCTGGTCAGCTCCGTCCACGCCTTCGCCCAGTCCCCCATCGGCACCTGGTTCTGGGTCTTCCTCGTCATCTCTCTCGGTGTCTGCACGTTTGTCTACGTGCTCAACCGCGACCATCTCCGCACCGAGCACAAACTCGAGTCCCTCGTCTCCCGCGAGTCCAGCTTCCTGTTCAACAACCTGGTCCTGCTGGCCGCCTGCTTCACCGTCCTCTGGGGAACCCTGTTTCCCATCCTGTCCGAGTTTGTCCAGGGCAACAAAGTCACCGTCAGCGCCCCCTTTTACGACCGCGTCGCCGTCCCCATCGGCGTGTTCCTCCTCTTTCTCACCGGCATCGGCCCCCTGCTCGCCTGGCGCTCAACGTCGATCCGCAGCATTCGCAAAAATTTCGTGCTCCCCGGCATCGCGGGCCTGCTGGTGGCGATTGCCGTCATCCCCCTCGGCGTCCATCCCTGGACCATCTTCACCACCGACCAGCAGGGCAACTTCTACGCGTGGGTCACCTTTGCCCTCGCCGCCTTTGTCATCACCGCCATCCTGGACGAGTTCTACCGCGGCGCGCGCGTCATCCAGCAGAAGTCGCGGCAGAATCTGCTGGCCTCCATGGTCCAGCTCACCCGCCGCAACACCCGCCGCTACGGCGGCTACATCGTCCACTTCGGCATCGTGCTGATCTTCATCGGAATCTCCGGTCAGGCCTTCAACCAGAGCATCACCCAGACCATGAATTACAAACAGAGCTTCATGCTCGGGCCCTATCGCGTGGAATGCCTGGATTACTCCGAAGACTCGAATCCCAATTACGACACCCGCTTCGCCCTGCTCGACGTCTATCGCGGGAATCATAAAGTTACGCAACTCGCGCCCGAGCAGCGTCTCTACGCCGCCAGCCAGCAGCCCTCCACCATCGTCGCGCTCCACTCAACCCTCGCCGCCGACCTCTATGTCATCTATGCCGGCTCCGATCCGGCTACCGGGCAGCCGGTCATCAAAGCTTTCCTCAATCCGCTGGTGATGTGGATCTGGATCGGCCTCGTCGTCACGGTTCTAGGCACCGGCATCGCTCTGTTGCCCAACCTCAGCGCGGCCATTGCCGCCCAGCGGCATCGCCCCGCCGCCGAGCCGGAACCGGTGGCCGCCGGAAAGGCGGGAGTCTGATGCGCCGACTGAGCCGATACGCGCTGTTGCCGCTGCTGGTCGTGCTGGGGGTTCTCACCCTCGGATCCACCGACACCCAGTCCCGCTTCGACGACCTGGGCCACAAGCTGATGTGCACCTGCGGCTGCGGTCAGGTCCTGCTGGAGTGCAACCACCTCGGCTGCCAGAGCCTGGCCACCGAGTCCGCGGAGCTGCAGGCCGCCATTGCGAAAGGCGCCACCGATAACGCCATCCTCATCGCCTTTCAGAACGAGTACGGTCCCACCGTCCTCGCCGCGCCCATGCTCACAAAGTTCAACATCCTCGCCTGGGTCGTGCCTCCCGCGCTGCTGCTGCTGGGCATGGCCGGCACCGTCCTGCTGGTGAAGAAATGGCGCCTGCGCGCAGCTGCCATGCCCGCGGTCGCCGACGATCCCGAGTCGCGCGAGCTGCGCGACCGCATCCGCAGAGAGACCGAAGTATGAACCCTCGCCGTCCAGACATCGAGGGCTTTTGGCTGCCGGCGGAGTCCCGCCGCAGCAGGGGGAATTTGAGATGACGATATTAGCCTGCGCTTTGCTGGCCATCACCGCCTTCCTTTATGTCTTCTGGCCCGAACGCCATGTCGAAGCCCAGCTTTCGAAGACCCGGCTCGAGTACCTGCGCGAGCGGCGCGAGGTCCTCTACGACAACCTCCGCGACCTCAATTTCGAATACCGCGCCGGCAAGTATCCCGAAGAAGACTACGCCGCCCAGCGCGCCACCCTCGAAAACGAAGCTGCCGAAACCGTCGCCGAGATCGATCTGCTGGAGTCGGAAACGCTCGCCGGGCACTGAAATCAGAAATCTGAAACCAGACTGGAACCTTATGAAGCTGCGCTCCCAACTTTCTCTTTTTGCCGCTGTCGCGCTGCCGCTCTCGTTGTCGGCCGCGACGATTTCCGGCACCGTCACCGATCGCACCACGAATAAGCCCGCCGCCGGCGATACCGCCGTCCTCCTCGACCTCCAGCAGGGCATGCAGGAGACAGCCCAAACCAAAATCGACGCGCAGGGCCACTACTCCTTTACCGTCGCTGACACTGCAGGCATGCACCTCGTCCGCGTCGATCACGACAAGGCGACCTATTACGGCCCCGTCCCCCCCAACACCACCAGCGTCAACATCGACGTCTTCGACGTGGCCCCCAAAGTCGACGGCGTCCACATCTACGCCGACGTGTCCCGTGTCGAGACCGATCAGCAGGGTCTCGAAGTCAGCGAGAGCTACTTCGTCCGCAACGAATCCAAGCCCCCGAAAACCCAGCTCAGCGCCCACAGCTTTGAGTTCTATCTGCCTGCCGGCGCGGTCCTGCAGGGCTCCAGCGCCAGCGGCCCCGGCGGCATGGCCGTCAACAGCGATCCCGTTCCCCTGGGCGACAAGGGTCACTACGCCTTTATCTTCCCCCTCCGCCCCGGCGAAACCCGCTTCCAGATCGCCTATCGGCTCCCCTACACCGGCAGCCTCGCGATCCACGCCCGCGAATCGCTCCCCGCCGACAACGTTGCTCTCATGCTGCCGAAGAGTATGACCTTCGACGGCGGCAAAACCTTTCAGGCGCTCACCGGCGATGCCAGCGGTCCCGGCACTCAGACGTGGCTGGCCACCAACGTCAAGCCCGATCAGTCCGTCGCGTACACCGTTGCCGGCACCGGATCCATGCCCCGCGAGCAGCAGGGCGCGCAGGGGGGCC